>QNFN01000103.1 GCA_003645555.1 Gammaproteobacteria bacterium
CCCGCAGCCGTTCGCCGATGCCTGCTACTCGTTCTGGCTCGGCGGCGATTTCATCAAGAACGACGAGCCGCAAGGCAACCAGGTGTTCGCCCCGTTGAAGGAGACCATCCCGCTGGTAGCCGATGCCATGCGCCGCGCCCAGGATGAGACCGGCGAAGCGAAACTCTTCTCGGCCAACATCACCGCCGACGACTACCACGAGATGGTCGCGCGCGGCGAGTTCATCCTGGAGACCTTCGCCGAGAACGCCGACCACGTCGCCTTCCTGGTCGACGGCTACGTCGCCGGCCCGGCCGCCGTGACCACGGCGCGGCGCCAGTTCCCGAACCAGTACCTGCACTACCACCGTGCCGGCCACGGGGCCGTCACTTCGCCGCAGACGAAGCGCGGCTACACCGCCTTCGTGCACTGCAAGATGGCACGTCTTTCGGGTGCCTCCGGCATCCACACCGGGACCATGGGCTACGGCAAGATGGAAGGTGAAAATGACGACCGTGCGATCGCCTACATGATCGAGCGCGACAGCGCCGACGGCCCCTTCTACCACCAGGAGTGGCTCGGCATGAATCCGACCACGCCGATCATCTCCGGCGGCATGAACGCACTGCGCGTTCCCGGCTTCTTCGCCAATCTCGGCCACAGCAACCTGATCATGACGGCTGGCGGCGGCGCCTTTGGACATATCGACGGCCCGGTGGCCGGAGCGCAGTCGCTACGCCAGGCCGAGCAGTGCTGGAAGGCCGGTGCCGACCCGGTCGAATTCGCCAAGGAGCACCACGAGTTCGCCCGCGCCTTCGAATCGTTCCCGAGTGACGCTGACAAGATCTTCCCGGGCTGGCGGGACCGGCTCGGCGTCGCTGCCGCCTGACGGCAAACCTCCTCCCTCGATTCCGGCAGGCCCACGGGCCTGCCGTCCTTTTTCATGCGCCCCGCTTGTGGCTTAATACGCCCCCCAAGAAGTCGTCCAGGGACAATCCCCGATGAGTGCCGTACCCGACACCCTCTACCAGTCCGAGCTCTCCAGTCTTGAGTTGATCGGACGCGGCAAAGTCCGCGACCTCTACGCCATCGACGACGATCACCTGATGATCGTCACCACCGACCGGCTCTCCGCCTTCGACGTCATCCTGCCAACGGCCATCCCCGGCAAGGGCGCCGTGCTGACCACGGTGTCGCTCTTCTGGTTCGAGCGCATGCGCGACGTCATCCCCAACCACCTGGCCACGCTGTCGCTCAGCGACGTCCTCAGCAACCGCGAGGAGCGCGAACAGGTCCATGGCCGGGCGATGATCGTTCGCCGCCTGCGGCCACTGCCCATCGAGGCGGTGGTGCGTGGCTACCTGGTCGGCTCGGGCTGGAAGGACTATCAGCGTGATGGCTCGGTCTGTGGCATTCCGTTGCCAACCGGCCTACAGCTTGCCGAGAAACTGCCGACGCCGCTCTACACCCCGTCGACCAAGGCCGAGGCAGGTGACCACGACGAGAACATCGACTATCAGAAAACCGTCGAGTTGATCGGCCCCAAGCTGGCCGAGAAGGTGCGCGATGTCAGTCTGCAAATCTACGGCAAGGCACGCGACTATGCGGCCGGACGCGGCATTATCATCGCCGACACCAAGTTCGAATTTGGCCTCGACAACAAGGGGCAGATGATCCTGATCGACGAGGCACTGACTCCGGATTCGTCACGCTTCTGGCCGCTCGACGGTTACCGTACGGGTATCAGCCCACCAAGCTTCGACAAGCAGTTTGTTCGCGACTACCTCGAGACCCTCGACTGGAACAAGCAACCACCTGGTCCCGAACTCCCCGACGATGTGGCACGCAAGACGGCAGAGAAGTACCTCGAGGCACAACGACGCCTGATCGGGGCAATCTAATTGAGAGAGGGGTCAGAGTAAGCCTACTCTGACCCCCTTCCTGACCCGCTTCCTGCAAGCCTACTCTGACCCCCCTTCCTGCATGGCAGCTCACTGTAGGAGGAGGCCCGCCCACGGGCCGATATTCCTGACGCCGAATCGCGGAGGGGACACCGCTTCTACACCCTCCGATCCGCTGCAGGAGGCCCGCTTAGTTCACCTCGGGATCAAGTGCGCCGCTGGCGTAGCGGTTGGCCATAACCTCCAACGAGTCCGGCACGATCCTGTCGGCCATGCCGGCGCTGCCGAACGCCTCGTAGCGCTCCCTGCAGATGGCGCTCATCGCCTGGGTCGCCTCCTTGAGGTACTTGCGCGGATCGAAGTTGGCGGCATTATCGTGCAGGTGGCGACGTACCGAGCCGGTCGATGCCATACGCAGGTCGGTGTCGATATTGACCTTGCGTACCCCGTGCCTGATGCCCTCGACAACCTCCTCGACCGGCACGCCGTAGGTCTGACCCATCTCGCCACCGTACTGGTTGATGATCGCCAGCCACTCCTGTGGTACCGCCGATGAACCGTGCATCACCAGGTGGGTCTTGGGGATACGGGCATGGATCTGCTTGACCCGATCGATGGCAAGAATGTCGCCGGTCGGCGGCCGGGTAAACTTGTAGGCGCCGTGACTGGTACCGATGGCGATCGCCAACGCGTCGACGCCAGTCTGCTTGACGAAGTCGGCGGCCTGTTCCGGGTCGGTCAGCAGCATCTCCTTGTCGAGCTTGCCCTCGGCGCCGTGGCCGTCCTCCTCGCCCATCTCGCCGGTCTCCAGCGAGCCGAGGCAGCCGAGTTCACCTTCGACCGAAACGCCGCCGGCGTGCGCCATGTCGACCACGCGACGGGTGACGTCGACGTTGTAGTCGTACTCCGATGGCGTCTTCATGTCCGCCATCAGCGAGCCGTCCATCATCACCGAGGTGAACCCGGACTGGATTGAGCGCAGGCAGACGGCCGGCTCAGAGCCATGATCCTGGTGCATACAGATCGGGATGTGCGGGTAGGCCTCGGCCGCTGCCAGCACCAGGTGGCGCAAGAACGCCTCGCCGGCATACTTCCGGGCCCCGGCCGAACCCTGCAGGATCACCGGGCTCGAGACGGCATCGGCCGCCTGCATGATCGCCTGGATCTGCTCCATGTTGTTGACGTTGAACGCCGGCAGCCCGTAGCCGTTCTCGGCCGCGTGGTCCAGCAGTTGGCGTAGCGATACCAGTGCCATCTCTCTCTCCTCTTGTTCGTTGTGCGCTTGGTAACCCCTGATGACGTCAGGATGAAGTAGCTTGTGCTACAGACGATCCGGATTTGATCAAAGGCTCCCTGGTTAACCGGTCGTGTCAGGCGGCCGGCGGCGGGGAGTCATCGACCTGCAGGATCTTCATGGCACTGGTGCCACCATGAACACCGGTCATATCACCCTTGGTAGCAATGACGAGATCGCCCGGTGCGACCACCTCCTCCTCACGCAGCACTGCGATCAGTGCGCGATTGATCGCGGAATGGTCGTTACCGGTCGGGGTAAACAGGATCGGGAAAACACCGCGGTAGAGGGTCACCCGACGCAAGGTTTGCCGGTGCGGAGTCATGGCATAGATCGGGATGCCGGAGCCCGCACGGGACATCCACAACGGCGTGTCGCCCGTCTCGGTCAGCGCTGCGATCGCCTTGACCGGCAAGCGGTTGGCGACATAGATCGCCGCACTTGCAATCGACTCGTCGACCCGGGAGAAGGCCTCGTCAGCGCAGTAGCTGCCGGCCATCACCTCGCGCTGGCGCTCGGCGCCCTCACAAATTCGTGACATGGCCGCCACCGCCTCAACCGGGTGGCTACCGACCGCCGTCTCCTCGGAGAGCATCACCGCGTCGGTGCCATCGATCACGGCGTTGGCAACATCGAGCACCTCGGCCCGGGTCGGTTGCGACGCATGGACCATCGACTGCATCATCTGGGTTGCGGTGATCACGGCCCGGTCGGCATCGCGCGCAAGACGAATCAACCGCTTCTGCACACCCGGCAACTCGGCATCGCCGATCTCGACGCCGAGGTCACCGCGCGCAACCATGATGGCGTCAGCGGCCCGGGTGATCTCGGCGGCGGCCACCACCGCCTCGGCACGCTCGATCTTGGCAATGATCCGGCCGGTGCCGCCAGCCTTCTCGAACAGGCGGCGTGCCTCGTGCACATCGGCGGCCGAGCGCGGGAACGACAACGCCAGGTAGTCAGCCTCCAGTTCCGCCGCCAGCCACATGTCGGTCCGATCCTTGTCGGTCAGCGCCGGTGCCGACAGCCCGCCACCCAGTTTATTGATCCCCTTGTGGCTCGACAGCATTCCACCAATTTCGACACGAGTGTCGATGCGCCCACCGGCGACACCGGTCACCTCGAGCACCAGACGGCCATCATCGAGCAGCAACCGGTCGCCGGCGACGACATCGCTCGCCAGGCCAGCATAGGCGCAGCCAACACGATTCACGTCCCCTTCATCATCACCGCAGGCGATGTCGAGTACGAACCCGGCCCCCTCGACCAGTTCGACCGGACCGTCGCGGAAGCTGCCGGTACGGATCTTCGGCCCCTGCAGGTCGACCAGCAGGCCAACCTCCACATCGGCGGCGGCGGCGGCCTCGCGCAGACGCACGACCCGTGCCCGGTGATCATCGGCGGTGCCGTGAGAGAGGTTGACCCGGGCGACGTTCATGCCCGCCGCGATCAGCGCAGCGAGGGTCTCCGGGGCATCGACCGCCGGACCGAGCGTAGCGACGATCTTGGTCCGGCGTGGTGTGGCCGGTTTTCCCAGGTGCGGGCGGCTCATGCGGCACGCTCCTCTAGCATGGCCACGGCGGGCAGCGTCTTGCCCTCGAGGAACTCAAGGAAGGCACCGCCCCCGGTCGAGATGTAGGAGATCCGATCGGCGATGGCGTACTTGGCGATGGCGGCCAGGGTATCGCCACCACCGGCGATCGAGAAAGCGTTGCTGGCGGCGATCGCCTCGGCAAGGGTCCGGGTGCCAGCCCCGAACTGGTCGAACTCGAACACCCCGACCGGTCCGTTCCAGACCACGGTCCCGGCCGTGGCAAGCGACGCGGCCAGGCGCCGGGCCGTTTCCGGACCGATGTCGAAAATCATGTCGTCGTCGGTGACGGCCTCGACCGGCTTGATCACGGCCGCGGCGTCGGCGGCGAAGGCCTTGCCGCAGACCACGTCAGTCGGCACCGGGATCTCGCCACCGGCGGCCTTTGCTGCGGCGATCAGCCGCTGTGCTTCCGGCACCAGGTCCGGCTCGTAGAGCGATTTGCCAACGTTATGGCCGGCTGCGGCGATGAAGGTGTTGGCAATACCGCCCCCGACGATCAGCCCATCGACCACCTTCGACAGGCTGTCGAGAACGGTCAGCTTGGTCGAGACCTTGGAGCCACCGACGATGGCAACCATCGGCCGGGTCGGCGCGTCGAGGGCCTGGGCCAGGGCATCGAGCTCACCGACCAACAGCGGGCCGGCACAGGCGACGGGGGCAAACCGGGCGACCCCGTGGGTCGATGCCTGGGCCCGGTGGGCGGTGCCAAAGGCATCCATGACGAAGATGTCGCACAGCCCCGCCATGCGCCGGGCCAGCACCTCGTCATCCTTCTTCTCGCCCTGGTTGAAGCGGACGTTTTCGGCCAGCGCCACCGCACCGTCAGCCAGCTCGATGCCAGCCAGCCAGTCGCTGACCAGCGGCACCGGGCGTCCGAGCAGTTCACCCAGCGCCGCAGCGACCGGAGCCAGCGAGAATTGCGGGTCGGGCTCACCCTCGACCGGGCGACCGAGATGCGACATCAGCAGCACCCGTGCACCCGCCTCGATGGCGTGACGAATGGTCGGCAGCGCCGCCCGCAACCGAGTGTCGTCGGCGACGGCACCGTCGCGCAGCGGCACGTTGAGGTCCTCGCGGATCAGCAGCCGCTGACCCGCCAGGTCCAGGTCGGTCATTTTCAGCACAGCCATCGTCGACGCTTCAGCCCGCGTTGATCAGGGCAATGGTGGTGTCGAGCATGCGGTTCGAGAAGCCCCACTCGTTGTCGTACCACGAGCAGACCTTGACCAGCGTCCCCTCGGAGACCTTGGTCAGCGACGCCTCGTACATCGACGAGTGCGGATTGTGGTTGAAGTCGATCGACACCAGCGGCTCGTCATTGACCGCCAACACCCCCTTGAGGTCGCCGGCGGCAGCCTCGCGCAGGATGGCATCAACCTCTTCGACACTGGTCGACCGCGCGGCGACAAAATTCAGGTCGACCACCGAAACGTTGATGATCGGCACGCGCATCGCATAGCCGTCGAGCTTGCCGTTCAACTCCGGCAGCACCAGGCCGACCGCGGAAGCCGCGCCGGTCTTGGTCGGGATCATCGACTGGGGCGCTGCACGCGCCCGGCGCAAATCGGAATGGTAGACGTCGGTCAACACCTGGTCATTGGTGTAAGCGTGGATGGTCGTCATCAGGCCGTTAACCACGCCGATGGCATCGTGCAACGGCTTGACCAGCGGCGCCAGGCAGTTGGTCGTGCACGAGGCATTGGAGATAACGGTGTCGGAGGCCTTGAGCACGTCATGGTTGACGCCGTAGACGATGGTGGCATCGACGTCCTTGCCGCCAGGGGCGGAAATGATCACCTTCCTGGCACCGGCGGCGAGATGGGCCGAGGCCTTCTCCTTGCTGGCGAAGAAACCGGTCGACTCATGCACGACGTCAACGCCGAGCTCGCTCCACGGCAGCTTCGACGGGTCGCGCTCGGCAAAGACGCGGATGCGGTCGCCGTTGACGATCAGGTGGTCGCCATCGACGGTGACCTCGCCCGGGAACG
>QNFN01000104.1 GCA_003645555.1 Gammaproteobacteria bacterium
CTGAAACCCAGGCTCGGCCTCGCTTGTCCGGTTCGCGGCCGGTGGCGAAGGCATCACGTTGGCCATCCGGGAAGTGCCGTCGTGAGCAAACCCGATAGGGCACGACAGGGGTGCCGTGCGTCGTCCGTCAGCCGCTCATGATCCGTGGCCAGCGGTCGCAGGCGGCATCCAGGCGGGTCGGGGTCAGGGTGACGACGTAAACCCGTCGCTCTTCACCTTCGCGCGCCAGCAACCCCTGCACCCACTGGCCCCGTGTCACCTCGAACCAGTGCACCTCGCCGAGACCGTCGCGCTCGGCGAAGTGCCGCAGCGGCAGTTTGACCGGGCGCGGGAACCAATGGTCCCACTCGCCGGCATGGATCGATTCCAGACGGGCCCAGCCACCCGCCGGCAAGACGCCGTGCTGGCGTGGACGGCGACCCCAGGTCATCAGCAGCGCGCCGCCGCCACGCCGACGTACCGGCAGCCGTGCGCGTGGGTTGTCGAAGGCGGTGCGCACCTCGAGGCCGTCGTAGTTGTAGATCACTTCCAGGCACATGCTCGTTCGTGTGTAGGTCGGACTTCAGTCCGACAAGGGACCATCAGTTGGCCCGTGTGTCTGGCTGGAACTGTGGCAGGCAGGGGGTGAACCCGGTTTTTGGGCCTGCGTCGAATCTTGTTTGTCGGACTGAAGTCCGACCCGCAAAGAACTCCTGGCAGGTTCATACGAATGGGCATCACACCGTCCTCCGGTGCCCGGTCGGTTTCCACGCCGGAGCAATCACGTCAGGCATCTCCGAGCGGCCGAGCAGCCGTGCCGGGGCCAGCGCCAGCGAACCGAAGCGCTCGTTGACCCGGTCGGCCGCGCTGTTGAGCGCATGCCGCCGGTCGCCGGCCGGTGCGAACAGTTCGAGTTGCTGGCTTGTTGGTCGCGGATCGAGGGCGGTGACCTGCACCTGGTGCAGTCCCTCGCCGTCCCAGCAGGTGTCGAGCACACGTCGGCAGAGGGTGAAAATCGCGCCGCCGTCGGCGGTCGGCAGCGGCAGTCGTGGTTTGCCGCCGAGCCAGCCGAGGTCGGCGCGCAGGCCGATGAAAAAACGGCTCGCCTCGAGGTCGTGGCGGCGCATCCTGGCGCCGACCTTGGTGCTCATGTGCAGCAGCCGGGTCAGCAGCAGTTCACGGGCGCGGGTCGCCGGCGGTAGCACCTGGCCGTGGCCGAGCGACTTCGGTGCCGGCACCTCGCGCGCCAGCCTGGTCGGGTCGCTGCCCTGGCACATGTGCCAGATGCGTCGTCCAGGGTTACCGAAGCGGCGACCGAGGACGCTGATTGGCAGTTTTTTCATGTCACCGCAAGTGCGTACGCCGTGCTGTTCGAGGAAACCGCCGATGCCGCGGGCGATGCCGCACAGCTCGGTGACCGGCACGTCGCGCAACCGCGCCGCCGCCTGCCACGGGGGGATCACCGTCAGGCCATCTGGCTTCTGCTGCTTGGCGGCGAACTTGGCGGTGGTCATGTCGCCGCTGACGCCGACCGAGCAGAGCAGGCCGGAGGTGCTGAAGATCACCTGCTTGACCTGTCGGGCGATGGTCTCTGGATCGCCATGCAGGCGTTGGCAGCGGGTGACGTCGAGGTAGGCCTCATCGACCGAGTAGATCTCGATATCGGGCGTGATCTCCGCGGCCAGCGCCGCCATGATCCGGCTCGACACCTCGGCGTAGCGGTGCGGCCGCGCCGGCAGCCGAACCAGGTCGGGACAGAGCACCAGCGCCTTTGGCAACCGGGTGCCGGTGCGAATACCGAAGCGGCGCGCCTCGTAGGAGCAGGTGATGATGCAGGTGCCGCGCAGGCCGTTGGTGATCGCCACCGGACGGCCGCGGTACTCGGGGTTGTCCTGCTGCTCGATGGCGGCGAAAAAGGCGTTCATGTCCGCCAGGATGATCGCCCGGTCCCAGAAACGTGCTGTCATGGGTTCGGCTACCGGTAGGAGCGCAACTGGGCGACGACCACACCCTGGATCTGGACCCGGGAGGCGGGGTAGATCATCGGTGCCAACGCACGGTTGGCCGGCTGCAGCGTGACGCTGCCGTCGCGGTTGTTGCGCAGCCGCTTCAGCGTCGCCTCTTCGCCGTCGATCAGTGCAACAACGATCTCGCCGTTGGCCGCATGCTCGACCTGTTTTACCACCACCATGTCGCCGTCGAGGATGCCGGCCTCGATCATCGAGTCGCCCTGCACGCGCAACACAAAACGACCTGGCCCCATGAAGAACTGGCCAAGGTCGATGGTTGCCTCGTCCGGGATCGCCTCCAGCGGCTGGCCGGCGACGATGCGGCCGAGCAGGGGCAACTCCATCACCCCTGGCATCGGCACGACCCCGGCCAGACGGATGCCGCGATGGCGGCCGGGCTCGACCTCGACCAGCCCGGCATCGACCAGTGCGCGCACGTGGCGGTGGACCACGCCGCGCGACTGGATGCCGAGGGCCTGGCCGAGTTCGGCCAGCTTCGGAGTCACGCCGTGGTGGGCGAGGTGCTCGCGGATGGCGTCGTAGGTCTGGCGCTGGCGGTCGGTGAGTTCAGTGAGCATGGCGATCGTTCCAGATGTTCTCTAAACGTTCTCTCATGGTGAACGATAGAGAACATTTGGAGAACGTGCAACAACGGGCCTCCGGCAGGCAACTGCGAGGAGGGGTGCTGGCGGGTGGCATGCCCGGAGGGGTTCCGATCGAAGGCCGGGGAGGGCAGGGCAGCAGCGTGCCCGCCGCATTCAGGAGTACATGGGTCATGGTCTGTCCCGGGCGCTGATTCAGACCGGCCGGCAGGGTCACGGGTCTGAACGTTGATGTGTCCGCCAGTGGTTTCCGGGCAGGAGCGGGCCGGTTCACATCACTCCTGTGTAGGCATGTTTGCGCTACTCTGAACGTCATCCCTGAAGCCATCGCGGAGCATCACTGATGCCCACCTTCGCCCGTACCTACCCGATCCGTTTCGAGGATTGCGACAGCGCCGGGATCGTTTTCTATCCGCAGCTGTTCCTGGTGGTGAACCGGGTGGTCGAGGACTGGTTTGCCGACGGCCTCGGCGTCGATTTCCGCACCCTCCATCAGAAGCGACGGCTGGGTATCCCGACCGTCGAAATGCATGTTCGCTTCCTGCGCGCCATTCGGCTCGGCGACCGGCTCGACGTTGCGCTCGAGGTGCGCCGGGTCGGTAGCCGCTCGTTCACGCTGGGTATCGATGGCCGCAGCGACAACGTGACCTGTTTTTCGGTCGAGAGCGTGCTGGTCTGTACCGATCTGGTCGAGGAGGGGGTGAGCGCCTGCACGTTACCCGACGACCTGCGTGAAGGAATGAAGGCCTTCCTGGTCCCGGAAGCAGGCGGCGACGCACCTGCCACGCCAGGGAGCCTCTGATCAAATCATGAACTCGTACCTGGCGCCCAGAATGTCCAGCTTTGGCGTTGCAAAGCTTCGCAATAGCTAGCTATTGCGTGCGTTTTGCGCCTCAAACCTGAACATTCTGAAGCACAATCTACTTCGTCCAGACTTAATCAGAAGTTCCCTAGTGTGAATCACGGCGTCCTGGTTGCAGGAGTGCCGCCTTTGAAGTCTCACGGGTAGCGGCACGGTCCGGTCATGCTGCCATCAAAAGGACCATTTATTTGAACGCACTGCGCTTTGTGCAACCGACTATCGTGGATCCAGCCTGCCTCGCCGCGATCAGCTACGCTGCGCCAGCCAGCGATCGAGTTGGTCGGCGAATGCCTTGCGATCGGTCTGGTTCAATGCCGGCGGGCCGTCGGTGACCACACCGCTGGAGCGCATGGTCTCCATGAAGTCGCGCATGTTGAGTCGGGCACGGATGTTTTGCGCGGTGTAGAGCTCGCCACGTGGGTTCAGTGCCAGCGCCCCTTTTTCGATCACCTCGGCGGCGAGCGGAATGTCGGCGGTGATCACCAGGTCACCTTCCGTCACCCGGCGCACGATCTCGTTGTCGGCGACATCGAAGCCCGCAGCGACCTGCAGTGACCGGATGTGGGGCGGTGGCGGCGTGCGCGGGGGGTGGTTGGCGTGTGGTGGCAACGGTACGCCGGTGCGCTCGGCGGCGCGGGACAGGCTATCGCGGATCGCCTTCGGACAGGCGTCGGCATCGACCCAGATGTTCATCGGCGGCAATTCACGAGTTGCAACCTGGCACAGTGAAATCGAACCGGGACACACTGGCCAGGCGTTGGGGGTCGGGGTTGCGCAGCACGGCGAAGATGGTCCCGGTCCGGTTCGGGTGGTCCTGCTCCCGGTCGCGTAGCAGGCGCAGGATGCCGAGCAGGGTGCAGACGTTCTTGCCGCCGGAGAGACTGACCATCCCGAAGTCGGTAATGGCCTGGCCGACGCGGCCTGAGTTCAGTGGCGGTTGGGCTGACACGGGCATTCATGAGGGCGGCCATTCTAGACGACCCGGGCGAGGTATGCCCGCCAGCCGGACGATCTCGTGACGACTATGCTGAACCATGCCGTGTTCCTGACGCAGGACACGAAGATCGGCGAGTCGACGGCCCGCCCAGGCAGAACCTGCTACACCGCGAGGCAGAAGATGTCGAGAATGTCCTTACCCACCATCCAGAAGATCAGGGTCCGTGCTGTTCGTGTCCCGATGGCCGAGCCGCACCGCACCGCGAGCGGCATGATCGGGGAGTCACCCCTGGTGCTGACTGACGTGGTCACCGACAGCGGAATCGAGGGTCACAGCATGATCTTCACATACACGCCCGCTGCGCTTGCACCTACGGCTGAGTTGATCCGGAACATCGTGCCACTCGTGCAGGGTGATCCGCTGGCCCCGACCGCGGTGGCAGAAAAGCTCAATCAGCGGTTCCGTCTGCTCGGCACGCAAGGGTTGGTCGGCATGGCCCTTGCTGCCATCGACATGGCCTTGTGGGACGCGCTGGCACGAGAGCACGGCCTGCCATTGGTGCGCCTGCTGGGAGGTGCTGAACATCCTGTGAAACCTTACGGTGCGATCGGCTACGACGGTGTTGACGATTGCGCCAGGCGAGCCGAACTCTGGGCGCAGCAGGGTTTCACCGGCATCAAGGACAAGATCGGTTACCCGACCGTGGCGGAGGATGTCGCCGTGGTGCGCGCGATGCGCACCGCCGCCGGTGACGACATGGCCATCATGGTCGACTACAACCAGTGCCTGACGTCGGCGGAAGCGGTGGTGCGTCTGCAAATCCTCGACCAGGAAGGTCTCACCTGGGTCGAGGAGCCGACCCTCGCCCATGACTACGCCGGCCATGCCGCCATCGCGCAGGCCGCTGACACCCCGATCCAGTGTGGCGAAAACTGGTGGGGCACTCTGGATATGCGTCACGCCATCGAGGCCGGGGCCTCGGACCTGTTAATGCCGGACGTGATGAAGATCGGCGGTGTCACCGGCTGGCTGCGCGCTGCTGCGTTGGCCCAGGTCAACGCGATCCCTGTCTCCAGCCACCTGTGGCCCGAACTCAGTGCACGACTGCTCTGTTGCACGCCGACCGCGCACTGGCTGGAATACTCGGACTGGTGGAACCCGATACTCAGGACGCCACTGCAGGTGAGCGATGGCCTGGCCCTCGTCGATAACACGGTCGGTTCCGGCCTGGAGTGGGACGAGGAGGCCATCCAGCGTTTTGCCGCCTGAGCCGTGGTTTGTCGCCTGATGCAGGGTCGCCTCCCAGCACCGGATGAGTACAGCGATCGGTAACACTATGATGGAGGCGGGCACTCGTGGAGCTGCAGTAGAAGCATGGCTGGAGGATGGGAATGGCCAAACAGGGAAGCGGTACCAGGGTCGCGGCGATGAACAGGCACAGGCTGCCCGGACTGCTGCTTTCCGGGCTGCTTTGCATCACGTTAAGCGTGCATGCGGCGAGCTTCGAGGAAGGTTTCACCGCCTATCGTGAAGGTGACCTGGATCTCGCCATCACCACGTGGGAAACGGCGGCCGAGGCTGGTGACAGCCGCTCGATGTTTTCGCTTGGTTCGCTTTACATGCGTGGCAGAGGCGTGCCCCAGGATCCATCGGCAGGTTACAAGTGGTTCCTGCGCGCCGCCGAGGCCGGTTTGCCACAGGCCCAGTACAACATCGCTTTCATGCTGGAGCAGGGCAATGGCGTCGAAGCCGATCCCAAGGAGGCGATGACCTGGTACCAACGTGCCGCACGTGCCGGATTGCCTCAGGCCCAGGCGGCTTACGCCTCCCGTCTCTGGGATGGGCGTGGTATCGAGGCCGACCCGACCAAGGCGCTGCGCTGGTTCGAAGCGGCGGCGCGCCAGGGTCATCCCGAGGCGCAGAACAGTCTCGGGACCATGCTCGAAAACGGTATCGGTACCGCAGCCGACCCGGCCCAGGCGGCAAGATGGTACGAGCGCGCTGCCACACAGGGCGTACGCGATGCGCAAGCCAGTCTCGCCCGGCTCTACCGTGAAGGGCGCGGGGTCGAGGCGAATGGCAAGCGGTCCGAATACTGGACGGCACGAGCGCGTGGTGAACGCGAGGACGAAGCACCGCCGGGTAGCACGCCGGCCACGCCAGTTACACCTCCGGTAGCGAAAACCGAAAAGAGTGAGCTGCCCGAGACAACGAAACCCGTCGTGGTCTCCGCACCGCCAACTACGCTGCCGCTTGTCGAAGAGAAGGCGGTCACCGCCGCCCCGATGCCAGCCACCAGGCCGCCGGCGGAAGAGGAAAAGATCACGACGCCTGCGGCTTCTCCTGTGACTGAGGC
>QNFN01000105.1 GCA_003645555.1 Gammaproteobacteria bacterium
ATGTCATGGAAGTGCAGGCCCGTGGTTGGCTCGTCAAGGATGTAGAGGGTATGCCCGGTGTCTCGCTTGGATAGCTCACGCGCGAGCTTGACACGTTGCGCCTCGCCGCCGGAGAGAGTGGTCGCACTTTGACCGAGGCTGATGTAGGCGAGGCCAACATCGAGCAGGGTCTGCAACTTGCGGGCAAGGGTGGGCACGGCGTCGAAGAAGGTCCGCGCCTCCTCGACCGTCATCGCCAGTACCTCCTGGATGGTTTTGCCCTTATAGCGGATATCGAGGGTTTCGCGGTTGTAACGCCGCCCCTGACAGGTGTCGCACGGCACATAGATGTCAGGCAGGAAGTACATCTCGACCTTGATCAGGCCGTCGCCCTGGCACGCCTCGCAGCGCCCACCCTTGACGTTGAAGCTGAAACGGCCCGGTTGATAGCCTCGCGAGCGTGCCTCGGTAGTGGCGGAGAACAGATCGCGGATCGGGGTGAACAGGCCGGTATAGGTTGCCGGGTTGGAACGCGGGGTGCGCCCGATCGGACTCTGGTCGATATCGACCACCTTGTCGAAAAGGTTGAGTCCCTCGATGGTGCGGTGCGGTGCCGGGTCGTCTCCAGCCGCACCGTTGAGCACGCGTGCGGCCTGGCGATAGAGAGTGTCGTTGATCAGGGTCGACTTGCCCGATCCGGAGACCCCGGTAATGCAGGTGAAAAGCCCTGCAGGAATGGCCAGGTCGATCTCTTTTAGGTTGTTGCCGCGGGCGCCGAGCACATGCAGCATGCACGCCTCGTCTGGAGGCGTCCGCTGGGTCGGCAGAGTGATCGACTCCCGACCGGACAGGTAGGCTCCGGTCAGTGACTCAGGATGGTTGGCGACGGTCTCTGGTGTGCCCTCGGCAACCACACGGCCGCCATGAATGCCGGCGCCAGGGCCCATGTCGACAACGTGGTCAGCCGCATGGATGGCCTCTTCATCGTGCTCAACGACAATCACTGTGTTGCCGAGGTCACGGAGCCGGGCCAGGGTGCCCAGCAGGCGCTGGTTGTCCCGCTGGTGCAATCCGATCGATGGCTCGTCGAGGACGTACATCACCCCGACCAGGCCCGCACCGATCTGGCTGGCAAGGCGAATGCGTTGGGCTTCGCCTCCGGAAAGGGTTTCGGCGCTGCGTTCCAGGGTCAGGTAATCGAGACCGACGTTGACCAGGAAGCGCAGTCGTTCGCCGATCTCGGCGACAATCTTTTCAGCGATGGTGGCGCGATGTCCCTCCAGGGTCAGGCTTTCGAAATGGGCGTGTGCGGCACGGATCGACAGACTGGCCGCTTCGGGCAGTGTCATGCCGGCGACCTCGACGTGGCGCGCGGCCTCTCCGAGTCGGCTGCCGCCGCACTCAGGGCACGGTCGATGGATGAGGTAACGGGCGAGCTCCTCGCGCACGACGTTGGAATCGGTTTCGCGGTAACGCCGTTCCATGTTCGGGACAATGCCTTCGAACGGATGGCGGCGGATGACCGCGCGGCCGCGTTCACCGAGGTAGCGGAACTCGATTTCCTCTTCACCACTGCCGAAGAGTAGCGCCGTTCGTGTCACTTCTGGCAGGTCGCGCCAGGCGGTTTCCAGGTCGAATGTGTAGTGGCTCGCCAGCGCGCTGATCAGGGAGAAATAGTGGGCGTTGCGCCGGTCCCAACCGCGGACCGCGCCGGCCGCGAGGCTTGCCTCCGGGTGGGCGACAACACGGTCAGGATCAAAGAACTGGCGTACGCCAAGGCCGTCGCACGAAGGGCAGGCGCCGTGCGGGTTGTTGAACGAGAACAACCGCGGTTCGAGATCGCCGACGCTGTAACCGCACTGCGGGCAGGCGAAACGGGCGGAGAACAGCAACTCGCTGCCCTCGTTATCGAGACTTGCCACGCGGGCAACACCGTCGGCAAGGCGCAGCGCGGTCTCGAACGATTCAGCCAGCCGTAGCGCGAGGTCGGCACGCACGCGGAAACGGTCGACCACGACCTCGATGGTGTGCTTCTTGTGCAATTCGAGTTCGGGAATGGTGTCGAGCTCGGTCACCACGCCGTCGATACGTGCACGCACGAAGCCTTGAGCACGCAGGCCACTGAGCAGCTGGAAATGCTCACCCTTGCGCCCGTCGATTACCGGTGCGAGCAGCATCTGGCGCGTCCCCTCGGGCAGCGCGAGTACCTGGTCGACCATCTGGCTGACGGTCTGGGCATCGAGGCGGGTGCCATGGGTCGGGCAGCGCGGTATGCCGACGCGGGCATAGAGCAGGCGCAGGTAGTCGTGGATTTCGGTGATGGTGCCGACCGTCGAGCGCGGATTGTGGGAGGTGGCCTTTTGCTCGATCGAGATTGCCGGCGAAAGACCCTCTATATGGTCAACATCCGGTTTTTCCATGATGGACAGGAATTGGCGCGCGTAGGCTGACAGCGACTCGACATAACGCCGCTGGCCCTCGGCATAGATGGTGTCAAAAGCGAGCGAGGATTTGCCCGAGCCGGATAGCCCGGTGATGACGATCAGCCGGTTGCGGGGCAGTTCGAGATCGATGCCCTGCAGATTATGGGTCCGCGCTCCGCGGATCCGGATGGTGTCCATAGCTATGTACTGACTTATCGCAGGCCGGAATCAACCTGATACTATACGGCCCCGGCGAAGGACTACGCAAAGACCATTTCCCTTGACTGATACCCCCGTGCTGGCCCCGTCAAGCATGACGCCCATCGAGCGCCGCGCGGCTACCGCGCTGGCTTCGATTTATGCGTTGCGCATGCTCGGGCTGTTCATGATCCTGCCCGTCTTCGCTCTCTATGCCGAGCGGCTAGACGGGGTGACCCCGCTCACCGTGGGGTTGGCGATCAGTGCCTACGGATTGACCCAGGCCTTGTTGCAGATTCCGTTTGGCCTGGCCTCCGACCGTATCGGTCGCAAGCCGGTAATTGTCTTTGGCCTGCTGCTGTTTGCCGCCGGAAGCGTGGTCGCAGCTCTGGCCGACAGCGTCAACATGGTGATTGTCGGCCGCGCTCTTCAGGGCAGCGGCGCCATCGCTGCCGCGGTGCTGGCGCTGGCCGCCGACCTGACCCGCGAAAGCGTGCGCAGAAGGATGATGGCTTCGATCGGTGCCAGCATCGGCGTCTCCTTTGCCCTCGCCCTGATCCTTGGCCCGCTTCTCGATCGCTGGATCGGTGTGCCCGGCATCTTTCTGCTGACCGCACTTCTGGCGTTGGTGGGCATCGCGGTGGTGACGCTGGTCGTGCCGACCGCAAGCGTGTCTGTGCATCGCGATGCGGAACCGGTCCCGGGCCAGTTCAGGGTGGTGCTGCGCGACCCCGAGTTGTTGCGCCTCAATGGTGGCATCCTCATCCTGCATACCATTCTTACCGCCACCTTTGTCGTCTTTCCGCTGGTATTGCGCGACGGTGCTGGCCTCGAGGCGGCGAGCCATTGGCAGATCTATCTGCCGGTATTGGCGTTCTCCCTGGTTGGCATGGTGCCGCTGGTGATCTACGCCGAGCGCAGGCAGAAGCACAAGCCGGTATTTCTTGGCGCCATCGCAGTCCTGGGTTGCGGTCAGTTTGGCCTCTATCTCGCTGGTGGTTCGCTTATCGGTTTGCTGGTCGCGCTGGGGTTGATGTTCACCGCGTTCAACCTGCTCGAGGCGAGTCTGCCGTCGCTGGTGTCCAAGACCGTTGCCGGCAACCGTAAGGGCACTGCGATGGGGGTCTACTCACCCTCCCAGTTCTTCGGGGCCTTTCTCGGCGGTCTGCTTGGCGGTGCGGTGCACGGGATGGCCGGCACCAGCGCCGTGTTCCTGCTCTGTGCGGGCCTCGCCGTGGCCTGGTTGCTGTTTGCCGTGTGGATGCGCCCACCACGTCACCTCGACAGCCGCCTGTTACGGGTCGGACCGTTGTCGTCGCGTCAGGCACAGGACCTTACGCTGCGCATTGGCCACGTTGCCGGTGTGGTCGAGGTGGTGGTGGTCGCAGAGGAGGAGATAGCGTACCTCAAGGTCGAGAGCGCACAGCTTGACGAGGCGGCGTTGCGTGAATTTTCTTCGACCAGCGCGTAGACTTGGCCCGGGCCGCAGGGACCGCGGCTCGACAATGAAAACCAATGGGAGGAGTGATGGCCAGAGGCATCAATAAGGTGATCTTGATCGGCAACCTGGGGGCCGATCCGGAAGTGCGATACACGACCAGTGGCGGGGCGGTGGCCAACCTGCGCCTTGCCACCAGCGAGTCGTGGAAGGACAAGCAGACCGGCGAAAACCGTGAGCAGACCGAGTGGCACCGGGTGGTGATGTTCGGTCGCCTCGGCGAAATCGCCGGCGAGTACCTGAAAAAGGGTTCCAAGATCTACATCGAGGGCCGAATTCAGACCCGCAAGTGGCAGGACCGCGACGGCAATGACCGCTATACCACCGAGATCGTATCCAATGAGATGCAGATGCTCGACGGTCGTGGCGAAAGCGGTGGCGGTGGCGGTGGCGGGGACAGTCGAGGTGGCGGAGGTGATGGTGGCGGAGGCGGCGGCCGGGGTGGTGGTGAAAACCGCGGCGGCAACTTCAATGAGCCTGATGACGACATACCGTTCTAGGGTCACGGCGCAAGGCGCGACATGACACGGCAAGGCGAGGGTGGGCCCTCGCCTTGTTCGTTTGTGAACCGGACGTAACCGAGGAGAGAGAGCATGAGCGAAAGCAACCTACTGCTGCGCAGTGACGCGTACATTGACGGGGCCTGGGTCACTGCCGACGATGGCGCCCGCTTTCCGGTTACCGATCCGGCGACCGGGGCGACCCTGGCCGAAGTGCCTGACATGGGTGCCGCCGAGACCCGCCGTGCCATCGAAGCAGCCGAGGCGGCCTGGCCCGCCTGGCGGACGCTGACCGCCAAGGAGCGGGCCGCAATCCTGCGCCGCTGGTTCGACCTGCAGTTGGTGCACCAGGAGGCACTGGCGCAGCTGATGACAGCCGAGCAGGGCAAGCCGCTGGCCGAGGCACGTGGCGAGGTGGTCTACGGCGCCTCGTTCGTCGAGTGGTTCGCCGAAGAGGCGAAGCGGGTCTATGGCGATACCATCCCGGCGCCTGCCAATGACCGTCGTATCGTGGTCATCAAGCAGCCAGTCGGTGTGGTGGCGGCGATCACACCCTGGAACTTCCCGATCGCCATGATTACACGCAAATGCGCGCCGGCCCTGGCCGCCGGTTGTCCGGTGGTGATCAAGCCGGCCGCGCTTACCCCGCTGTCGGCGCTGGCCCTGGCGGCGTTGGCGGAGGAGGCGGGTTTTCCGCCCGGGGTACTCAACGTGATCACCTCGAAACGCGCCAGCGAGGTCGGTGGCGAACTGACCGCTAACCCGGCGGTGCGCAAGCTCTCGTTCACCGGCTCGACCGAGGTGGGCAAGCTGCTGATGAGGCAGTGCGCCGGCACGGTGAAGAAGGTCTCGCTGGAACTCGGTGGCAACGCGCCATTCATCGTGTTCGACGATGCCGACCTCGATGCGGCGGTGGCTGGGGCGATGGCCTCGAAGTACCGTAATGCCGGCCAGACCTGTGTTTGCGCCAACCGCATCCTGGTCCAGGACGGTGTCTACGAAGCGTTCGCGATGAAGCTGGCGGCAGCGGTCGCGTCGCTGCATGTCGGTCCCGGCACCGAAGAGGGCGTTTCACAGGGGCCGCTGATCAATGCCGCGGCGGTGGCCAAGGTCGAAGAGCACATTGCCGATGCGGTCAGCAACGGTGCGCGCGTGGTGTGCGGTGGCAGCCGCCATGCCCTGGGTGGCACATTCTTCGAGCCAACCATCCTCGCGGATGTCACTACATCGATGATAGTGGCACGCGAGGAGACTTTCGGCCCGGTAGCGCCACTGTTTCGTTTCCACGATGAGGCCGAGGTGATCGCCATGGCCAATGCGACCGAGTTCGGTCTTGCGGCCTATTTCTACAGCCGCGACATTGGCCGCTGCTGGCGGGTTGCCGAGGCACTGGAGTACGGCATGGTCGGCATCAACGAGGGCATCATTTCTACCGAACTGGCACCGTTCGGCGGGGTCAAGGAGTCCGGCCTCGGCCGTGAAGGGTCGAAGTACGGTCTCGATGAGTTCGTCGAGGTGAAGTACCTGTGCATGGGAGGCCTCTGACCCGTCACCAGGGCCGCAGACGGTCTACGCTGTGAAGTGAGCCTGGGTGCCGCCGCGATGCACGCGGGAAGTCAACCATCGGACAAGGAGTGAACGATGCTGATCGGGGTGCCGAAGGAGATTAAGCAGAACGAATACCGGGTTGGCCTGACACCGGCCAGCGTGCGCGAGCTGGCCCGGCACGGTCACGAGTTGCTGGTTGAGGCCGGCGCCGGTGAAGGCGTCGGTTGTGCCGACGCCGACTATTTCGCCGCCGGTGCGAAGGTGGTTGACAGCGCGGAGGAGGTCTTCGCCCGTGCCGAACTGGTGATCAAGGTCAAGGAACCGCAGCCGACCGAGTCGGCCAGGCTGCGTGATGGCCAGGTGCTGTTTACCTACCTGCACCTGGCCCCGGCCCCGGAACTGACCCGCACCCTGCTCGACAGCGGTTGTACGGCGATTGCCTATGAGACCATCACCGACGATCAGGGCGGTCGGCCGCTGCTGGCGCCGATGAGTGAAGTCGCCGGGCGCATGGCGCCGCAGGTCGGAGCTTATGCTCTCGAGGTCAACAACGGTGGCCGTGGCCTGCTGCTCGGCGGGGTGCCTGGTG
>QNFN01000106.1 GCA_003645555.1 Gammaproteobacteria bacterium
GCGCGGCGCTGGCGGTCGCGCGGTGCTGGCTCAGTTCCGCCGCCGCGCGGTGGTACTCCTGTGCCGCCGCGGCGGCGGCTTCGGTGAGTCGTGCCAGGTGCGCATCCGGGTCTTCGTCGTCACCCAGCTCCTGCACCAGGGAGGCGTGCAACTGCGGCAGCTCATCAGGCGGCACGCGGTACTTGCGTGCGGTCTCGTGCAGGACTTCGAGCCGTCGCTCGACCTGCGCCAGCCGTTCCGGGTCGAGGTCAATCCGGTCGGCGCAGTGACGCAGACCCGAAGCGCTCTCCGATACCCGGATCAGTGCCTCCTCCAGGGTTTCGACATGGGCGGCGAGCGTCGGGTCGAGGCTCTGCAACTCGGCCAGTTCCCGCGTGGCGCGGCCGAGGCGGTCGTGGACGCTTCCCTCGTCGGCCTCGTAGAGGGTGTCGCAGAGCGTCCCGAGGGTGGCCACCAGTTCGTCGGCATGGGCCAGGCGCCGGTGATCCACCTCGAGGGCGGCGAACTCCCCGGGTTGGGGCGCCAGTGTGTTGAGTTCGTCGAGTTGGAAGCGCAGCAGCGCGCGCCGTTCGCTATGGCGCGCCTGGTCGGTGGCCAGCGCCGCGCGTGCGGATTCGGCTTCGCTCCAGGCACGGTACGCGGCGGCAACGCGGTCGGCGTACGGCCCGTTGCGGCCCCAGGCGTCGAGCATGCGCCGCTGGCTTTCGGCGCGCAGCAGGGACTGGTGGTCGTGCTGACCGTGGATGTCGGCGAGCTGTTCACCGAGACCCTTGAGGTCCTGCAGGGTCACCGGCGTGCCGTTGATGAAGGCCCGGGAGCGCCCGGTGCGGGCCACCACCCGGCGGACCAGGCACTGGCCGTCGTCGGCCAGGTCCTGTTTCTCGAGCCACGCCCGGGGCGGAGCCAGGCCGTCGAGGTCGAACTCCGCGGTGACTTCGGCACGGTCGCACCCGGCACGAATCTGGCGTGGTTCGGCACGGTCGCCGCGCACCAGGCCGAGGGCGTCGACCAGCATCGACTTGCCGGCGCCGGTCTCCCCGGTGAGCACGGTCAGGCCAGGACCGAGTTCCAACTCGACGTTGTCGATCAGTACGAAATCACGAATCTGCAGGTAGGTCAGCATCGACCGGGCATCACAGCCGTTTGTGCCAGTGGAATTTCTCGCGCAGGATCTCGAAGTAGCGGTAGTCGCTGGGGTGGATCAGTTGCACCGTGTGCTCGCGCCGACGAATCGACACCCGGTCATTCGGCAGTAACGCGATCTTGATCTGGCCGTCACAGGTGACCAGGGCATCGCTGTCACGTACCACCACCTCGATGTGGTCGTCGCCGGAAACCACCGTCGGCCGGTTGCTCAGCGTGTGTGGGCAGATCGGCACCAGGACCAGGGCGTTGAGCTTCGGGTGCATGATCGGGCCACCGCCGGAGAGGGCGTAGGCGGTCGAGCCGCTGGGCGTGGATACGATCAGGCCGTCCGAGCGCAGCGGGTAGAGAAAGTCGCCGTTGACGTAGGTGTCGAACTCGATCATGCGCGCCACATCGGTCTTGTGTACGACGACATCGTTGAAGGCGTTGCTCTCGCCGATCAGTTCGCCCTCGCGGGTGATGCGGGCGTGGAGCAGCAGCCGTTCTTCGCACAGGTAGTCCCCGGCGAGGATCAGGTCGAGGCGCTCGAGCATCTGGTCCGGAGATACGTCGACCAGGAAGCCGAGGCGGCCGAGGTTGATGCCGAGCAGGGGGACGCGGTAGTCGGTCAGGCTGCGCGCCGCGGCGAGCAGGGTGCCGTCACCACCGACGACAATGGCCAGGTCGCACTGCTCGCCGAGTGCCTCGCGGTCGGCTACAGAGAAGGCTCCGTCGGGCAGGAGGTGGCTGCTGCCGGCATCGACCACCACCTGCAACCCGAGCCCGAGCAGGTGTTGCCCCACCTGCTCCAGGGTGCTGCCTACATCGGGGCTGTGGTATTTGCCGATCAGGCCGATCTTGGTGAACGCGCTGGCCATCGAGTCTCCATCCAGTGATATTCGGGGTGCAAGCGGCGGGCTCATGCTTGATCTGGGGTGCCCTAAGCTAGCACGCGTCCCTCCGGGACGTCAGCCGCTCCTTGACAGTCTCTCCGGCGAGTTGCTAGCGTCGGTTCTGGCACTCATGAGCGCCGAGTGCTAACCCCGGCGGCGATACGTCGACATCCATACTGGGTCCCGGCCTTGGCAGATCATCAACAGTTGACCGAGCGTGCCCGCCAACTGCTACGGGCACTGGTCGGAAAGTATATCAGCGAGGGCCAGCCGGTCGGCTCGCGCACGTTGTCGCGCGCGGCCGGTCTTGAATTGAGCGCGGCCACCATCCGCAACGTCATGGCCGATCTTGAGGACATGGGGCTGGTGGTCTCACCGCATACCTCGGCCGGACGGGTCCCGACCGCCAGGGGCTTGCGCTTTTTCGTCGACTCGCTGGTGTCGCTGAAGCGGCTCGAAGACTACGAGATCGAGACCCTGCGCAGTCGTCTTCAGGTCGAGGGTAACGCCAAGAATTTGCTGGAGAACGCCTCGCTCATGCTCTCCGATGTGACCCGGATGGCGGGCCTGGTGATGGTGCCCAGGCGGGCCCGTTTCGCACTGCGTCATGTCGAATTCCTGCCGCTCACCGAAGGGCGCATTCTGGCAATTCTGGTGGTCAACGAGCACGAGGTGCAGAACCGCGTGATCCACACCGAGCGGCAGTACAGCGAATCGGAACTGCAGCAGGCGGCCAACTACCTCAATGAGCATTTTGTCGGCCGTGACATCCTTGCGATCCGCGACACCCTGGTCGCCGAATTGAGCGAAACGCGCGACTCCATGGACCGGATGATGCTCACGACCATCGACATTGCCAATTCGGCTTTCAGACCAGTCGCGGACGGTGATGACTATGTGCTTTCGGGTCAGACCCGGTTGATGGGCATCGATGAGCTTGGTGATGTGGACAAGCTGCGTAAGTTGTTCGAGGCATTTCAGCGCAAACGTCAGCTGCTGGGGCTGCTCGATCGCTGCCTGCAGGCCGACGGCATGCATATCTTTATCGGCGAGGAGGCGGGGCAGTCGGTGTTCGACGACTGCAGCATGGTCACCTCAACCTACGCCATCGACGGCGAGCCGGTGGGTGTGCTTGGCGTTATCGGCCCAACGCGCATGGACTACGAGCGGGTCATCCCGGTCGTCGAGGTTACCGCCAAACTTCTTGGGGCCGCCTTGAAGTCGGACTGACCCGCCCCCATACAGGTAGTGATTTGATTTCGGGGCACGCCGACGGCGTGTCCCTGCAACTGGAGAACCGGAAAGCATGAGTGACAAGCAGACGGTTGCCGAGCCCGCAGAGGCCGCTGGAGACGCCGGGACTGCCGAGGGTGTTGAGGCAGTCGAATCGACCGAAACAACCAAGGATGAGAGCGACGCGGCGCAGGCAGCAGAGGCCACACCGGAGTCAGGGTCCGACGCTGGGGACGATCCCGCGACGCGGCTGACGGCCCTCGAGGCCGAGCTGGAGCAGGCACGACGCGAGGCGGAGGAGCAGCAGGAGCAGCTGCTACGCACGCGTGCCGACATGGATAACCTGCGCAAGCGCACCGCTCGCGACCTCGAGAACGCCCACAAGTTCTCCCTTGAGCGATTTGCCATGGAGTTGCTACCGGTGCGCGACAGCCTCGAACTCGGCCTCGATGCGGCTAACGCTGACGGTGCCGATGTCACCAAGCTGCGCGAGGGGAGCGAATTGACCCTGAAGATGCTGACGACGGCGCTGGAGAAGTCCGGCATCGTCGAGGTGGTGCCTGAAGGTGAGAAGTTCAACCCTGACCTGCACCAGGCGATGGCGACCCAGCCGAGCAGCGAGGTCGATCCGGGCCAGGTCATGACCGTCTATCAGAAAGGCTACACCCTCAACGACCGCTTGCTACGCCCGGCGCTGGTGATCGTCTCCGCGGCTCCGCCGTCTCCTCCGGCCGATGCCGAAGGGGCTTGAATTCAACTCACCGCCACCCCACTTAGGGGGCAGGACAACTTTTACCGCGATCAGCAGGTTAACGGAGCACAGACATGGCCAAAATTATCGGCATTGACCTAGGCACCACGAACTCGTGTGTGGCGATCATGGAGGATGGCGCCCCGCGTGTCATCGAAAATAGCGAGGGCGACCGCACCACGCCGTCGGTCGTCGCCTTCACCAAGGACGAGGAGATCCTGGTCGGCCAGTCGGCCAAGCGCCAGGCGGTCACCAATCCCGACAACACCCTGTTCGCGATCAAGCGGCTGATCGGCCGTAAGTTCACCGACGACGTCGTGCAGCGTGACATCAAGATGGTGCCCTACACCATCGCCAATGCTGACAATGGTGATGCCTGGGTCGAGGCGCAGGGCAAGAAGATCGCCCCGCAGGAAGTCTCGGCGCGGATCCTGCAAAAGATGAAAAAGACCGCCGAGGACTACCTCGGCGAGACGATCACCGAAGCGGTCATCACCGTCCCGGCCTACTTCAATGATTCGCAACGCCAGGCGACCAAGGATGCCGGCCGGATCGCCGGTCTCGAAGTCAAGCGCATCATCAACGAGCCGACCGCGGCGGCGCTCGCCTATGGCATGGACAAGAAGCGCGGTGACGCCAAGCTCGCGGTCTACGACCTCGGTGGCGGCACCTTCGACATCTCGATCATCGAGATCGCCGAGGTCGATGGTGAGCACCAGTTCGAAGTGCTCTCGACCAACGGTGACACCTTCCTCGGTGGCGAGGACTTCGACCTGCGCCTGATCGACTACATCTCCGACGAGTTCAAGAAGGAGTCGACGGTCGACCTGCACAACGACCCGCTCGCCCTGCAGCGCCTGAAGGAGGCTGCCGAGAAGGCCAAGATCGAGCTCTCCTCGAGCCAGCAGACCGAGATCAACCTGCCCTACATCACTGCTGACGCCAGCGGGCCGAAGCACCTGAACATGAAGTTGACCCGGGCCAAGCTCGAGGCGCTGGTCGAGGACCTGATCGCGCGCACCATCGGCCCGTGCAAGACCGCACTCAAGGATTCCGGTCTGTCGGCTTCCGAGATTGATGACATCATCCTGGTCGGTGGCCAGACGCGCATGCCCAAGGTGCAGGAGGTGGTCAAGGACTTCTTCGGCAAGGAGCCGCGCAAGGACGTCAATCCTGACGAGGCCGTAGCGATCGGTGCCTCGATCCAGGGGGGCGTGCTCGGTGGCGAGGTCAAGGACGTGCTGCTGCTCGACGTCACCCCGCTGTCGCTGGGTATCGAGACCCTTGGTGGCGTGATGACCAAGTTGATCGAGAAGAACACGACCATCCCGACCAAGGCGCAGCAGGTCTTCTCGACCGCCGACGACAACCAGACCGCGGTGACCGTGCACGTGCTGCAGGGTGAGCGCGAGATGGCCGGGGGCAACAAGTCGCTCGGTCGCTTCGATCTGGCCGATATCCCGCCGGCCCCACGCGGTGTGCCGCAAGTAGAAGTGGCTTTCGATATCGATGCCAACGGCATTCTCAATGTCTCGGCCAAGGACAAGGCGACCGGCAAGGCGCAGTCGATCATCATCAAGGCCTCGAGCGGTCTGTCCGATGAGGAGATCGAGCGCATGGTCAATGACGCCGAGGCGAATGCGGCCGAGGACAAGCGCCTGCACGAACTGGTCGATGCCCGCAACCAAGCCGAAAACATGATCCACGCCACCACCAAATCGCTGAAAGAGCTGGGTGACAAGGTCGAGGAGGGCGAAAAGCAGGAGATCGAAAGCGCGGTCGAAGCGTTGCGCACGGCGATCGAGGGCGAGGACAAAGACGACATCGATACCAAGACCCAGGCCTTGGCAGAGGTTTCCGGCAAACTCGCCGAGCGGGTCTACAAGCAGCAGGCCGAGAGCGAAGAACAGGGTGCCGGGGCTGAAGCCGGCAGTGAGTCAGCCGGCGCAGCCAAGGACGACGTCGTCGACGCCGAGTTCGAGGAAGTCAAGGACGACAAGGACGACAAGTAACCGGACCTGAGTACCGCCGCGCCTGGCGCGGCGGCGGATCACGGCCACAGTCGCGGCGGCGCTCCACCAGGAGCGCTTTGCCGCGTCCGTGGCCATGGCGTTGAGAGACGATGGCAAAACGCGACTATTACGAGGTCCTCGGCGTGTCCCGCACCGCCAGCGAGGCCGACATCAAGAAGGCCTTCCGCCGGTTGGCGATGAAACTTCATCCTGACCGTAATCCGGACGACGCCGTCGCCGAAGAACGGTTCAAGGAGGCGAAGGAGGCCTACGACATTCTTGGCGATGCTCAGAAACGTGCCGCCTACGACCAGTTCGGCCACGCCGGAGTCGATCCCTCGTTTGGTGCCGGGCCTGGGCCCGGTGGCCCGGGTGGGGGCAACTTCAGTGACATCTTTGGCGATGTTTTTGGCGACATTTTTGGTGGTGGTCGCGGTGGTGGTGGGCGGCAGCAGAGTTATCGTGGCGCTGATCTACGCTATAACCTCACCCTCTCCCTCGAAGAGGTGGTGCACGGCACCTCAGTCAAGATCCGCGTCCCGACCCTGGCCGCGTGCGAAACCTGCGACGGCAGCGGGGCCCGCAAGGGTAGCCAGCCAACCAAGTGTGACACCTGCGGCGGCGTTGGCCAGGTACGCATGCAGCAGGGTTTTTTCTCGATCCAGCAGGCCTGCCCGCGCTGCCATGGCGAAGGGGTGACGATCA
>QNFN01000107.1 GCA_003645555.1 Gammaproteobacteria bacterium
CATGAACTCGTATCTGGCGCCCAGAATGTCCAGCTTATTCGTTGCAAAGCTTCGCAATAGCTAGCTATTGCGTGCGTTTTGCGCTTCAAATCTGAACATTCTGAAGCTCAATCTACTTCGTCCAGACTTAATCAGCGGTTCCCAGGTGCGATCACTGGCGGAAAGACCAGGCAAATACCGCCAATTGAGACAACCAGCTACCACCAACGGCGTGGTGCGAAATCGCGATGGTCACGAAGCCGAAACGGGTGACGGACCACGGGCGCAGGCCAATGCCTGGTTACGGTCCGGCGAAGCGCGCGGTGCCTGACCTGGCCACGCTTGATACCCCGATCGAAACCATTGACGTGACCGCGCCCGCGATGCCAGTCGCGATCCGACGGCCCCTGTTCGTGATGGTGAAGCCGGTGACGCCAGCGGCCGTTGCGTATTTCGCGCCGGCCGTCGATACGCCAACTCCTGTCGAAGGTGGCCAGTGCGACGGTCGGTGGCACGGCCAGCACCTCGAGTCCGGGCCCGGTATCGCCACGGTGATCAGCTGAAACGACCGTCGGCAGTGTGAGCAGAGCGGCCAGTGCAGATAGTGAAAAAAGGCGAGTGTGTCTCATCTACGAGTCTCCTGTGCTCATCGTGACGCTCACAGGAATACCTGACCGGGACTGAATGGCACCTGAACCACTCGGCACCACCACCAGGGAGCAGGTCGTTGCCGTTCCGGCCGACCGTGCTCATGGCGTAGAACGACCCACTTCTGGGCCAGGTAGCGGTCAGTCGAGGGTCGGCCCGGTGAGGACGCGCAGGTAGGCGATCAGCGCCGCGAGACGTTCGGGATCAGAGATCTTCTGTACCGGCATCTTGGTGCCGGGCAGGTAGATGTCGGGCCCCTCGGCAAACAGGGCGCGCAGCGTCTCGTCATTCCAGACCAGGTGCGACTGCCGCAGCGCCGAAGAGTAGCGGTAGCCGTCGACACTGCCCGCCTGACGTCCGAACAGACCGACGAAATGGGGGCCTGAACGAGCTGGCTCGTCAGTGCTCAGGGCGTGGCAGGCGGCACACTTGCGGAACATCCGCGGTCCGGGCTCGTCGCTATCCAGCCAGGGCTCGGGGCGGCCCGTGTCCGCCACCGGGATACCTATGCGATCACCGGTCGCCCGGTGCCAGACCCGCAGTGAGGCATCGGATCCGGCGGTCACGGCGAAGCGCCCGTCCGGAGTGACACCGACCGACCAGGCAGGGCCGTCATGCGCCGACAACTCGCCACGCAACGCACCACTGGCAACATCCCAGTCGCGCAACCGGCCATCGTGGCCGATGCTGACCAGCGTGGTGTCATCATCGATAAGTTGCAGGCGGTAAACCGGGCCGTCGTGACCGACAAAGTGACGCACCGCGCGCCGCTGGTCGATATCCCACAGCCAGAGGGAGCCATCCAGCGCCGCACTGAGCAGTCGTTTGCCGTCACGGGTGGCCAGCAGGCAGGTAACCGGCAGGCCGTGACCGATGAACTCGGCATCGACGTAGCCATCGCTCTTGTCCCGGCGCAGCAACTGGCCGTCCTGGTGGCCGCTGTAGAGCGCATCGTCGACATCGAAGACCAGGGCATTGGCATTGCTCTGCAGCGGCCAGCGCGCCTTCAGGGTGAGGTCGTCGAGCGACCAGAGGGCAAGCGTACGGTCCCAGCCGGCCGTAGCCAGGATGCGACCGTCGTTGGAGACAGCAAGTGTAATGAGTTGACTGGTGTGCGCCGCCACCTCGCGAAGTGGCCGTCGCCGCTCAAGATCCCAGAGGATCAGCTTGCCGTCACCACCACCGGTCAGGGCACGCTTGCCATCGGGGAGGAAGGTGACAATGTTGACCGGGGCATCGTGCCCCTGCAGGACCGCAAGCTCGCTCTGGGTGCCGAATTCCCAGAGCCGTACCGAGTAATCGAACCCGCCACTCAGCAGGCGGCTGCCGTCGGGTGACAGCGCCAGGGTGCGGACCGGACCGCCGTGACCGAGAAAATCGGCACTTGCCGGCATCACCAACCAGAATGCCAGGCACGCCACAAGCCAGTGAACCGGGCGCACGGCCAGCGTCCACGTGATGATCGAATCTTTGCCGGAGCGCGCAGCCATGGTTGCGTCCCGTCGTCAAAACGACATGACATATAGCAAGACTCAGGCCGACTCACAACCCTGAAACGTGATGGAAATAAAAAAAGAGGGCCGCGACGCGGCCCTGAACAGTCAGGAGGAAATGCAGCCTTCACAACACAAGACCCGTGATCCAGGCTCTTCATTACACTTAGGAACCTCTGATTAAGTCTGGACGAAGTAGATGGTGCTTCAGAATGTTCAGATTTGAGGCGCCAAGCGCACGTAATAGCGAGCTATTGCGAAGCCTGGCAACGCTAAAGCTGGACATTCTGGGCGCCAGATACGAGTTCATGACTTGATCAGAGGTTCCCTTATGCGATCGATGCCGTACTCGAGGCGTGCTTCATGTCTTTGCCTGCCGTCAGAGGACAGCCTGACCCGCCGCCACTCGCGCCTTCAGCGCCTCGACCGCTTCGGGATTGAGCAGGGCTGCAAGATCGCCGGGGTCGCGCCCCTCGAATACGGCACGGACCACGCGCCGCATCACCTTCTGGCTACGCGTTTTCGGCAACGCATCGACGAAGACGATCCACGCCGGGCGATACGGGGCGCCGAGACCGTCAACCACGGCGGCAGCCAGGGCCGCGGCCAGTTCGGGGCCTGCCGCCTCGCCGGCGGCCGGGACCACCGCGAGGGCCACCGCCTGTCCCTTGACCGGGTCGGTGATACCGCAGGCGGCGGCCTCGACGACCCGCCCGGTCGCCAGCAACCGCGACTCGATCTCGGCCGGTCCGGTGCGCTTGCCGGCAAGCTTGATGGTGTCGTCGGAACGGCCGTGGATGTACCACATGCCCTCGGCATCGCGGCTGGCCCAGTCACCATGCACCCAGAGGCCCGGCAACGTCCGCCAGTAGCTGTCGAGGTAACGCTCCGGGTCGCGCCAGAGCCCGCGAGTCAGGCCGATCGACGGCTGCCGCAGCACCAGTTCACCAACCTCGCCGTCCGCCACACTCCGCCCTTCCGGGTCGACAATATCGGCCCCCATGCCGAGACACGGTCCGGCGAAGGCGCACGGTTTCAGCGGATGCAGCGGGGTGCCGGTGAGGATGCCCCAGCCGATCTCGGTACCGCCACTTACGTTGAGGATCGGCACCCGACCGCGACAGACGTGCTCGAAAAACCAGCGCCAGGAGTCTGGATTCCATGGCTCACCCGACGAGACGACGATGCGCAGGCTGTCCAGGTCCGCCGCCGCGACCGGCCCGGCGCCGTGGCGCATCAGGGCCCGAGCCACGGTCGGCGCCAGCCCCAGGTAGCTGACCCGGTGACGCTCGACCAGCCGCCACAGACGCCCGGGATCGGGCCAGTCGGGCGTCCCTTCGGCCAACACCAGGGTGCCACCTAGAAAAGTGGATACCACGCCCTGCATCGGGCCGACCACCCAGCCCATGTCCGACATCCACAGGAAACGGTCACCGGCGTGGAAATCGAGTGACAGGCCAAAATCGGCGGTGAGCTTGGCCAGGAATCCACAGTGGGTGTGGACCGTCCCCTTCGCCTTGCCAGTCGTACCCGATGTGTAGATCAGCATGAACGGCGTATCGGCCGGGAGTGCCAGCGGTGCCCAGGTTTCCGGGGCCTGCGCACAGAGCGCACGCCAGTCCCGGTCCCGCCCGGGGTCCCAACCGTCCGGGTCAGCACCCGCGTCTTCACCGTCGCGCAACACCAGCGTCCGGCGCAGCGTGGGTACCCGCACGGCAATGGCATCGGCAACCAGTTTCAATGCGATCTTGCGACCACGCCGGCGGGTCGATTCGGCGGTCAGCAATGCCACCGCGCCAGCATCGTTCAGGCGGTCGGCGGCGGCCTCGGCAGCAAACCCGGAGAACAGCGGCACCACGATGCCGCCAATGGCCGCGATGGCGAAAAACGCCGCGAACGTTTCCGGAAGCAACGGCAGGTAGAGACCAACCGCATCGCCTGTGCCGATCCCTTCGTCACGCAGCACGTGGGCCAGACGCGCCGTCTCGGCCCGCAGTTCGGCCCGGCTCCAGCGACGCACCGCACCTTCTTCGCTCTCCCATACCACGGCATCCATAGTCTCGTCGTAACGCCCAGGATCCAGGCAGTTGGCGGCAAGGTTGGTCTCGCCGCCAACACACCAGCGGGTCCACGGGGCACCGTCGCCACTGTCCATGACCTTCTGGTAAGGGGTGGTGAAGGTGATGCCGAAATTATCGATGATCGTGTTCCAGAACCACTCCGGATCGGCCGTCGAGCGTGCCAACAGGGCGTCGTAATCGGTCATGCCGTGACGGGAGATGAACGCGGTCAACGTTGCATTGGCGACGGTCCGCGCATCCGGCTGCCAGGCATAGGGGGCGGTCATGGGCCAGTCTCCGTAACAAGTCCAGTGCGCTCAATTATGGTCACGGCCAGGCACCGCGGCCAATGAATAAGTGGGGTATATGGGTGATGCTATCCTCATCCGTATGACGCACCGGGTGCGTATCGAACCCTCCGGCCGCGAATTCGACGTCGAGGGCGACGACACCCTCCTCGAAGGCGCCCTGCGTGCCGGCTTGGCCCTCGACTACGGTTGTGGCAATGGCAACTGCGGCCAGTGCCGCGCCCGCCTGCTCGCCGGTGAGGTGCGGCGCACCCGTCACCACGACTTCACCTTCGGCGAAGCCGAACTCCTTGACGGTGCGATCCTCGCCTGTGCCGTGGCACCGGCCAGCGACATCGTCATCGAGGCCGGTGAGGCCGACTCCGTCACGCAAATTCCACAACAGCGGGTCACCACCAGGTTGCTGGAGGTGCGAACACTCAGCGACGAGCTGGCCGCGGTGTCGCTGCGCCCGCCGCGCAGCCAACGTCTGCGCTTCCTCGCCGGCCAGCATGCAACACTCACCGCTGGCGACCTGCCACCTCTCGAACTCGGCATCGCCAGTTGCCCATGCGAGGAGCTGCGCCTCGAGTTCCACGTCCCGCGGCTGGCCGACGCCCCGCTCACCGCGGCGCTGCTCGATGGCGACCTGCGTCACTCCACCCCCATTACCATCGATGGCCCACGCGGTGACTTTGTCCTCGACCGCGACTCCAATCGGTCGCTGGTCTTTATCGCCATCGGCACCGGGTTCGCCCCGGTGCGCAGCCTGGTCGAGCATGCGCAGGCGCTGGAGCAGGCCCCGCACATCCACCTCGAACGCCTGCCGCTGGCACCGCACGGCCTCTACCTCGAAAACCTATGCCGCAGCTGGGTCGACGCCTTCGACGACTTCAGTTACACCGCCAGGGACGGCCCGGCAGGCCGTGATGAACTGACCGATTTCGCAGCCACGTTCGCCAACAAGCACCTGGGCTCCGATGATTGCGCCCTGTTCATCGCCGGTCCGGCCCGGTTCGCCCAACCGTTGGCCGACGCACTCGCCGAACAATCAGCACAGGTTCCGTTACGCATCACTTCGGTGGGCTGCCCAGCCTGACACGGTGCGTCTATACTCGCCTCGTGAACGGCCGCCATGGGCCAGCGCATGACGAATTAAATGGAGAAAAATGATGAAGACGATGGGACTGAAAACTCTGGCCACTGCCGCGATCATATCCGTGACCCTGGCCCTCGGTGGCTGCGGTGGCGGTGGTGCCAAGACCGAGGTACGTGCTGAAACAACCACCACCGGTCAACAGCTTCTCGACCTGAAAAAAGCTTACGAGGCCGGTGCACTGACCGAGAAAGAGTACGAGAGCGAGCGCGAGAAGATTCTCGACCGCGAGTAAACCTGCCACCCGGCCTGGGCAGTAACCCCGCCCAGGCCGGGCAGTCCAATCTGAACGACAACTCCCCGGCGTGGTCACATGGCATGTGCCTGCCTCCCCCGGCGGCCCCCTGGACCGCCTATGCCACGGCTGAAACGCACCCTCCTGCTGGTCACCCTGCTGTTCGCTCTGCCGCTACTGGCCGCAGCCTGCAGCCAGGTCAACTTTGGCCGCGACTGGCGCAGCGCAAGTCGTGCTAGTGCCGGCATCGCCCCCGACCCGGCGTTCACCCCCGAGGCGGTGATCCAGGTTTACGCCGCGCGCGCTTTCAACTGGCGCGGCATCCTCGCCGTCCACACCTGGATCGCGACCAAGCCGACCGACGCCGATCACTACACCGTCCACCAGGTGATCGGCTGGCGCCGTGGCAACGGCCGCTCGGTGGTGACCTCGGTCGCCGACCTGCCCGACCGACGCTGGTACGACGCCAAGCCAAAGCTGTTACTCGACCTGCGCGGCCCGCGGGCAGCGGACCTGATCCCCGAGATCGAGGCCGCGGTCGCCCGCTACCCCCACGCCCGCGACTACACCCTCTGGCCGGGGCCAAACAGCAACACCTTCACCGCCTACGTTGGTCGCGAGGTGCCCGGGCTGGAGCTCGAACTGCCGGTCACCGCCATCGGCCAAGACTACCTGCCCAACGGCAACCTGGCCGGAGTCACACCCAGCGGCACCGGTGTCGCGTCCTCGGTGCCGGGCTGCGGCGGCGTGCTGTTGAGTGGCCGTGAGGGACTCGAGGGGACCCTGTGCGGCCTGGTCATCGGACTCGACGCCTACCCGCCGGCACTCAAGCTACCGGGGATCGGCCG
>QNFN01000108.1 GCA_003645555.1 Gammaproteobacteria bacterium
AGGCGCTGACCGCTGAGCGTATCGAGGAGCGTATCTTCATCGTCAAGCTGGTCAACGACAAGAACGACCCGGGGCGCATCGCCGGTGCGGTCGGCTTCTCGACGCGTGACAACACCGTCCATGTCTACAAGTTCAAGGCCTGCCTGCTGGCTTGCGGCGGCGCGGTCAACATCTTCCGCCCGCGCTCGGTCGGTGAAGGCACCGGGCGCGCCTGGTACCCGGTCTGGAACGCCGGTTCGACCTACGCCATGGCTGCCGAGGCCGGCGCCGAGATGACCATGATGGAGAACCGTTTCGTTCCGACCCGCTTCAAGGACGGCTACGGTCCGGTCGGTGCCTGGTTCCTGCTGTTCAAGGCGAAGGCGACCAACGCCTACGGTGAGGACTACCTGGTCAAGAACAAGGCAATGCTCGACGATTACCCACCGTACGGCCAGGCGGCGGTGCCGGCATCGTGCCTGCGCAACCACGTCATGCTGAAAGAGATGAAGGACGGCCACGGCCCGATCTACATGGATACCGTCACCGCGCTGGCCAATCTGCGCGAGACGCTGTCGCCGCGCGAGGTCAAGCACCTCGAGGCCGAGGCGTGGGAGGACTTCCTCGACATGTGCATCGGCCAGTGTGGCATCTGGGTCGGCGAGAACATCGAGCCGGATAAGAAGAACTCCGAGCTGATGCCGACCGAGCCCTACCTGCTCGGTTCGCACTCCGGCTGTTGCGGCATCTGGGTCTCCGGTCCGGAGGATGTCGGTGCTCCGACCGAGGAGACCGAGTCCGGGGTGCCCGAGCACCTGCCGACTGGCTGGAACTGGGGCTACCGCTCGATGACCACGGTCAAGGGGCTGTTCACCGCCGGCGACGGCGTCCGCGCCTCGGGCCACAAGTTCTCGTCGGGCTCGCACGCCGAGGGCCGTCTCGCCGCCAAGGCGATGGTCAAATACTGCGTCGACAACATCGACATCCAGCCGGAGCTCGACACCCCGATGGAGCAGCTGGTCGAGGAGATCTACCGGCCGGTCAAGACCTACCTGGAGTTCAAGGATTACTCGACGGCGATCGATATCAACCCGAACTACATCACGCCCAAGATGCTGCAGTTCCGCCTGCAGAAGATCATGGATGAGTACGTGGCGGGCGTCGCGACCTACTACAACACCAACGACCGGATGTTGGCGGTTGCCGAGGAGAAGCTGGAAATGCTCAAGGAGGATGCGCTGAAAATGCGCGCCAAAGACCTCCACGAGTTGCTCCGGGCGTGGGAGAACTACCATCGCATCCTCACCGCCGAGGCGCACATGAAGCACATCCAGTTCCGCGAGGAGTCGCGTTATCCGGGCTTCTACTACCGGACCGACAAGAACTTTGTCGACGAGGAGAACTGGCACGTTTTCGTGAACTCGGTCTACGACAAGGACAGCAAGAAGTGGACCTGCTTCAAGCGCGCTCATGTCGACCTGGTGGACAAGTCAAAGCTGTTCAAGACCAAGACAGAAAACGCGGCCTGATCCGCTTCCATTGATGGTAAACGGGCCGGGTGCCGCGAGGCGCCCGGCCCGTTTTCTTCTGCATGATGAGCCTGCCGGTTTGCCGTTGCTAAGATAATGGCAGCCTAACCACGAACCCCACCGAGGTGGCCCCATGTCCGAGATCGAAGTCAATCCGCCGCAGCGCCCGGTTCAACCGGCGCAGCTCACCGATGAGTCGGTCATCCAGTTCCGTTGTCACCCGGATGTCGCCTGTTTCAACAAGTGCTGCCAGCAGATCGACATCACCCTGACCCCTTACGACCTGCTGCGACTCAAGCGGCGTCTCGACCTGACCTCGCAGCAGCTGCTCGCGGCCTATACGGTACCGTTCGAGATGGACAGCGACGGCCTGCCCGGCGTCAAGCTACGCACCGAGGATGACTCGCCGCGCTGCCTGTTTCTGACCGATAAGGGCTGCGGCATCTACGAGGATCGACCGACCGCCTGCCGCTATTACCCGGTGGGCCTGTTGTCACTGCGCAAGACCGGCTCACCGGTCGACGAGCAGTCCTACGCCATGGTGCGCGAGGAGCACTGCCTGGGCCACCTGGAACCGCGTGAGATCACGATTGCCGACTATCGCAAGGAGCAGGAGGTCGAGGCTTACGATGTGCACTCGCGTGGTTGGCGCCAACTGATCCTGAAGAAGAAGTCGACCGGGCCCAAGGTTGGCTCGCATACAGCACGCAGCCTGCAGCTCTTCTTTCTCGCCTCCTACAACCTCGACGGTTTTCGCAGCTTCGCTCTCAGCGACGGTTTCCGTGCCGCCCACGATCTCGACGACGCCACCTGGGAGTCGCTGCGCGAGGACGATGAGGCGCTGCTCGAGTTTGGTTATCGCCTGCTGCGCCAGGTGCTGTTCGGCGAGGACTCGATCCCGCTGCGCGGCAAGCCGGTCGAGAGCGCTACGGAGGAGTGAGTCGCGCGTGAGCGCAGCCCCGGACCAGGCCCGGCTGGCCGCGATACGTCGCTGCCGGCACTGGATCTTCGACCTCGACGGCACCCTGACCCACCCGGTGCACGATTTCGATGCCCTTCGGCGCGAACTCGGCGTGCCCGATCGCATCCCGATCCTCGAGCATCTGGCCAGCCTGCCGGTGGCGCGTGCCGAACCGCTGCGGCGACGGCTCGACGCCATCGAGACCGCGGCCTGTGACCGCGCCATGCCCCGACCCGGGGCCGCCACGCTGCTGGCCTGGCTACGCCGGAGCGGCAGCCGGGTCGGCATCGTCTCGCGCAACTCCCACGCCAGCGTCTGCCGGACCCTGGTCGCGGCCGGACTGGGCGGCGAGTTCGATCCGTCCGACCTCCTTGGCCGTGACGAAGCGGAGCCGAAGCCGAGTCCGGCCGGCATTCAGCGACTGCTCGACAGCTGGGGCGCGGCGGCCGACGATGCGGTGATGGTCGGTGACTTCCTGTTCGACCTGCAGGCCGGACGCGCCGCCGGCGTGGCGACGGTATACCTCGACTGGGACGGCGACGGGCGCTGGGCCGGCGAGGCCGACCTGGTTCTGCCCGGTCTGACGTGGCTGCCACCATCGGCCTGAGCGCTTGGTGCCGGCCCTGCCGTCGACTATCCTCAGCCTCTTGGCTGTTTTCCGGAGCCCGCGATGACCGAGTCCAAAATTAGCCAGCCGACCGAATGGTTGCGTGCCTGGCGCGAGGCCGTCGACCCGTTCGGCATGCTCGACGCCTGCCAGCGGGTTCAGCAGGCGTGGTTGCGCCAGCCCAAGGCACTGGCGGGGCAGGTCAATGCGCTCGCCGCCGACGCCACCACCGTGCAGTTGCATGCCATGCGCCGCTACCTCGGGGAGAACGAGGATGACCTGATTCGCGTCAACCCGTTCGACGAACGTTTCCAGGATCCGGTCTGGGAGCAGAACCCGTTCTTCGACCATCTCAAGGAGCTCTACCTGCTGGGCACCCGCTGGCTCGAAGACACCATCGAGGCGACCCCGGAGAGCGATCCGGAGGCTCGGGCCAAGGCGGTATTCATGACCCGCCAGATGCTCAATGCGATGGCGCCGAGCAACCTCTTCTGGACCAATCCGGCGGCGCTGCTGCGGGCGCTGCAGACCGGCGGCCTGAGCCTGGCTGAGGGGATGGCCAACCTGGTCAAGGACCTGCACCGTGGCACCGTCCGCATGACCGATGAGGAGGCGTTCACGGTTGGCGAGAACCTGGCGACGACGCCCGGCGAGGTGGTGTTCCGCAACCGGTTGCTCGAGGTGATCCAGTACACCCCGACCACCGACAAGGTGCGGGCGATGCCGCTGGTGCTGGTTACGCCGTGGATCAACAAGTACTACATCCTCGACCTCAATTCCCGGAAGAGCCTGGTCCGTTGGTTGGTCGACCAGGGTTTCACGGTGTTCATCACCAGCTGGAAGAACCCCGGCCCGGAGCATCGCGAGACCACGTTCGATGACTACCTGGTCGATGGCGCCCTGCAGGCGGTCGAAGTGGCGCGCGCGGTGACCGGCAGTGACCAGGTCCATCTCGCCGGCTACTGCATCGGCGGTACCCTGGTCGCCGCGTTGATGGCCTGGCTCAGCCGCGCCGGTGGTCGACGCAAGCCACCGGTCGCTCACTGGACGCTGTTCACGACGCTGGTCGATTTCGACCTGCCGGGCGAGATCGGCGTGTTCATCGACGACGACACCATCGCCTGGCTCGAGAAGCGCATGGCGGAGACCGGTTATCTCGACGGCCAGGACATGGCCAACGCCTTCCGCGCGCTGCGTTCCAACAGCCTGATCTGGTACTACTACGTTCACAACTACCTGCTCGGCGAAGAGTTGCCACGTTTCGACGTCCTCTACTGGAACATGGACACCACGCGCATGCCCGAGCGGATGCACGCCTGGTACCTGCGCGAGTTCTACCTGCACAACCGGTTGGTGCAGCCCGACGCCATCACCCTCGGCGGGCACAAGATCGACCTCGGCCGGATCAGGCAGCCGCTCTATGTTGTCGGTGCCGAGCAGGACCACATCGCCCCGTGGCACGCCACCTTCCGTATCGGCGGCCTGGTCAAGGGGCCGGTACGCTATGTCCTGGCGACCTCGGGTCACATCCTCGGCATCATCAACCCGCCGGTCGATCCGCCGAAGCGGCGCTACTGGGCCGATGAGATTGGTGACGTGACCGATCCCGAGATATGGCAGCAGGCGGCGCCGAAAGTGCCCGGCTCATGGTGGGAAGATTGGGCCGGCTGGCTCGGCGAACGCTGTGGTGACCAGGTTGAGCCGCCGGGGCTCGGCAATGCCGACTACCCACCGTTGGCACCAGCACCAGGTACCTACGTGCTGGAGCGTTGAGCGGGCAGCGATCGAACGTGTCTTTCGCGCACAGACCCTGGTCAGGGGCGGGACAAGCTCGCACTGCAGCGGTCATGGACACGGATGTGGGTCGGGCTTCAGCCCGACTGAACACCGAGTCGGGTTATAGCCCGACCCACAAAGAAAACTGCAGCAGTCCAGCCGCGACGGAGCACCGATGAACCCGATCGAAACCCTCGACCATGGCATCACCCGGATCGACTCCGGCTACGTCCGCCCAGCGCTGGCGGCGTTCTACCTGGTGGCCGAGAATGGTCGCGTCGCCTTTATCGACACCGGCACCAGCCATTCGTTACCGCTGGCGGTCGCTGCCCTCGAACAGCTTGGGCTGGAGCGCGACCAGGTCGACTACGTCATGCCGACCCATGTTCACCTCGATCACGGCGGTGGTGCCGGGGCGCTGATGGCGGCGTTTCCCGCCGCGCGGTTGGTGGTGCATCCACGTGGCGCCAGTCACCTGATCGATCCGGCACGGTTGATCGCCGGCTCCACCGTGGTCTACGGCGAAAAGGAGATGGCGCGGCTGTTCGGCGAGGTGGTGCCAATCCCGGCCGAGCGGGTGATCGAGAGCATGGACGGCATGGAGGTCGATCTCGGCGGCCGGCCGCTGCGCCTGCTGCACACACCCGGCCACGCCTTGCACCACTACTGCGTCTGGGACGTGGCCAGCCGTGGCATTTTCAGTGGCGACACCTTCGGCATCTCCTACCGTGAGCTAGACACCGCACGAGGGCCGTTCCTGTTCGCCACCACGACCCCGGTCCAACTCGATCCCGATGCCTGGCTGGCGACGGTCGACCGCCTAATGGCGCTTGATCCAGACGCCGTCTACCTGACTCACTTCGGTCGTGTCGGGGATCTAGACCGCCTCGCCAACGATCTGCGCGACGACTTGGTTTTCGATCGTGACCTTGCCCGTGCGCATCGTGGCGATGCCGAGCCGGCGGTGGCGATCCGTGCCGGACTGCAGGAGCGTTTCCTGGCCCGGCTCGAGGCACACGGCTGCACCTTGCCGCGTGCGGAGTTGCTCGAGTTGCTGGCCATGGACCTTGACCTGAACAGCCAGGGGTTGGCGGTCTGGCTGGCACGGCAACAAGGCAGATAACGGCGGCCTGCCGACAGCCTTTCGAGGTCGGCAAGCGCCTTCCTGTCTTGCGTGCAACGTCGTGGCGGACCGGCACCGATCCTCGATGAGAGCACCGGCTCGCTGACGGGTCCGGCTGGCCGAAGGTGTATCCGGGCGTCAGCGACCAAAGACGAGACCTCGCTTTACGGGTGAGCTTCTTTGCCGTGCCCGGACAGGAAGGGCCAGCCAGTATTGTTGACAATATGTGCAATTTATCGCACAATAAGGTCATTATAAGGCTTATATGTCGACAATAAAGCAAGAGAAGCTATGGCCACTACGTCCGAACAGACCCATGTCACTATCTCTGACCGGATTTTTGCCCGTATCCAGAAGGAGATTGTCGAAGGTGTCCTGAAGCCCGGCAGCAAGATCAGTGAGCCGGAGTTGGCACGTGCCTATGGCATCAGCCGAGGTCCGTTGCGCGAAGCGATCGGTCGCCTCGAGGCGTGCCATCTCGTGGTGCGCAAGGCCAACATCGGTGCCCGGGTGGTTTCGCTATCCGCAGAACAACTGCTCGAGATCTACCACGTGCGCGAGGCGCTCGAGGGGATGGCGGCACGGCTGGCGGCGACCCAGATGACCGACGCCGAGATCGCCGACTTGACCGCGTTGC
>QNFN01000109.1 GCA_003645555.1 Gammaproteobacteria bacterium
CTTTCTGCATGCATCATTCACTGTGGCAGCGCTGCTGTGCCGAGCTCGAAAGCGGGATTTCCTCGCAGCAGTTCAACGCCTGGATCCGTCCACTGCAGGCGATCGAAGCACCCGGTGAATTGCGTTTACTCGCCCCCAACCGCTACGTTCGCGACACGGTTCTCGAGCGCTATTGCAATGACATCGAGCGCTTGATCAAGCGCTTTTCGCCCAACGACGTCCTACAGCTCATCGTCGACATCGGCTCGTCCATGCCCGAGATCGCGCCGAGCGTACAGAACAAACCGCGACCCAGCGAACCAAGACCAGGCTACGGCAGCCGGCTGAACCCGGAATTCACCTTCGAGAATTTCGTCGAGGGCAAGTCCAACCAGGTCGGTCGAGCGGCCGCCATGCAGGTTGCGCAACATCCGGGCACCTCCTACAACCCGCTGCTGATCTACGGTGGCACCGGTCTTGGCAAGACCCACCTGATGCATGCCATCGGCAACCTGATGCTCGAACTCAACCCGGGCACGACGGTCAGTTACCTGCATTCCGAACGCTATGTCGCCGATATGGTCAAGGCGCTGCAGCACAACACCATCAACGAGTTCAAGCGCTACTACCGATCACTGGATGCGCTGCTGATCGATGACATCCAGTTCTTTGCCGGCAAGGAGCGCTCGCAAGAAGAATTCTTCCATACTTTCAATACCTTGATCGACAATCATCAGCAAGTCATCATGACCTGCGACCGCTATCCGAAGGAGGTCGAGGGGCTCGAGGACCGGCTGAAATCGCGTTTCGGCTGGGGTCTGACCGTAGCCGTCGAACCGCCGGAACTCGAGACACGGGTCGCGATCCTGATGAGCAAGGCCCAGCAAAGCGGGGTGCAACTGCCACACGAGGTTGCGTTCTTCGTCGCCAAACGGATCCGTTCAAATATCCGCGAGCTCGAAGGGGCACTGCGCCGGGTGATAGCCAACTCCCACTTCACCGGCCGACCGATCACCGTCGAGTTCGCCAAAGACGCACTGCGTGACCTGCTCGCACTGCAAGACCGACTGGTGACCATCGAAAACATCCAGCGCACGGTCGCCGAGTATTACAAGATCCGCATTGGCGACCTCTCCTCGAGCCGGCGTTCGCGCTCCATCGCACGGCCACGCCAGGTTGCGATGGCGCTCTCCAAGGAGCTGACCAACCACAGCCTGCCGGAGATCGGCAACGCCTTCGGCGGCCGCGATCACACCACGATACTGCACGGCTGTCGCAAGATCGCCACGTTGCGAGTCGAGGATGGCAAGATCGACGAGGACTACACCAACCTGCTGCGAATCCTGACGACATGATGTTTAAAGGCTGTGGATAACCATGGACAAGTTCACGGAAGCCGAGTTGTCCACATTCCATCCACAGCTGATCCAGTGCCTGCCAACGTGCTGCAAGGCCCAGTTGTTATTAACGTAATACACTGAAAATAATGGATAAAACATACTTATCAACAAGAATGAGCCTACCTAGTAATTACAATTAGTATTTATATTTAAGGGTTTATTAATTATGAAGTTCGAGATCACCAAGGAAGACCTGCTGCGTCCACTTCAGCAGGTCAGCGGCGTCGTGGAGCGACGTCAGACATTGCCTATCCTGTCGAACGTCCTGGTTGTCGCCGACGCGGAACGGATCGCCTTCACGGCCACCGACCTCGAGGTGGAACTGCATGCCAGCCTGGCCCACGCGGTCGCCACACCGGGCAAGGCCACCCTGCCGGCTCGCAAGTTGATGGACATCTGCCGTAACTTGCCCGACGGCGCCAAAATTACGCTGGCCGTCGAGGGGGAGCGGGCGACGCTGCGTTCCGGACGCAGCCGCTTTACGCTGGCGACGCTGCCGGCCGAGGACTTCCCCAAGGTCGACGAGGTGGCCAGCACCCAATCGGTGTCGCTTCCGCAGGCGACCCTGCGGCAACTAATCGACGCCACTCACTTCGCGATGGCGCAGCAGGACGTTCGCTACTACCTCAATGGGCTGATGCTGGAACTGGCGGGCTCACGGCTGCGGGCCGTGGCCACCGACGGTCATCGCTTGTCGCTGGCTGATATCGAGGCCGATCTGCAGATCGAGGAGCCGGTGCAGGTGATCGTACCGCGCAAGGGCATCTCCGAACTTCTCCGCTTGCTCGATGAGAGCGATGAACCCGCGCAAATCGAGCTGGGCAGTAACCATATCCGGGTTACCCTGCCGGGTATGGTATTTACTTCGAAGTTGATCGATGGCCGTTTTCCGGACTACGAGCGGGTCATCCCGGCCGACGATGGCCAGCCCATCACCACCGATTGCGGGGCCTTGCGCCAAGCCCTGCTGCGTACCTCGATCCTCTCCAATGAAAAGTACCGCGGGATCCGCTTCCAGCTCGAGGCCGGCAACCTGCGAATACTCGCTCACAATCCCGAGCAGGAAGAGGCGGAGGAGGAAATCGAGGTCGATTACAGTGGCGATTCGCTGGAGATCGGCTTCAATGCCAACTACATCATCGACGCCCTCTCGGCCATCCGCACGGAGCGCGTGGTCCTCAACATCACCGATTCCAGCAGCAGCTGCCTGCTGACCCCGGATGGCAGCGAGACGTGCCGCTACGTGGTCATGCCGATGCGGCTGTGACCTGGTTCTGTCACGCGGGCCCGGCCTGACCCTGAACTGCACGCTGCCTTGCCAGAGGCTGCCATGCGGCTGACCCGCTGCACGGTCCACAACCTGCGCATCCTCACCGAGGTGTCGATTGAGCCAGGGCCCGGCCTCAACCTGGTCGTTGGCGTCAATGCGAGCGGTAAGACCAGCCTGCTCGAGGCGATCTACCTGCTTGGGCGAGGGCGACCGTTGCGCGCCAATCGTGGCGAGCGCCTGGTACGCGACGGCTGCGACCGGCTACAGGTTCACGGTGAGATCGAACTAGATAATGGCCGCAAGGCCCCGATCGGGGTCGCGCGAGGTGCCGACGGACTGCAGATGCGCCTCGATGGGCAACCTGTGCGCAGTGCGCTGGAGCTGTCGATAGCATTGCCGCTGCAGTACATCCATCCCGATATTCACCAGCTGGTCCAGTCCGGGCCCAGGCTGCGCCGGCAGTTTCTCGACCGTGGGGTGTTTCACGTGGAACACGGGTTCCTCGACTCCTGGCGGCGTCACCAGCGTACCCTGCGCCAGCGTAACGCGGCGTTGAAGGAGGGCAGCCCGGCCGGCGCATGGGATGGCGAGCTGGCCCGGCATGGAGAGCGGCTCGATGCCATGCGAATCCGTTACCTGGAGGGCCTGGCGCCGCTGCTACGGGAAAATTGCCAGCGGCTGCTCGAGCGTGAGGATGTCGGCCTGGTCTACCGTCGCGGCTGGAGTGCGGACCTCGCCCTCACCGACGCGTTGCGTGACGGGATCGCAGCCGATCGTCGTCAGGGGTTCACCGGGCGCGGCGCTCACCGCTGCGATTTTTCGCTGACTCTTGGCGGGGTCTCGATCCGGGATCGCGTTTCGCGCGGCCAACAGAAACTGCTGCTTTGTGCGCTGCAACTCGCCCAGGCCCAACTGCAGCGCGAGCGCACGGGCAGCGCCGGCCTGCTGTTGATCGACGACCTGCCGGCCGAGCTCGATACAAACCACCGTGCGCGCCTGCTGGACCTGGTCGCCGCCCTCGACACCCAGGTGTTCGTCACGGCCACCGATCTGGCGCTGTTGGAGCATGCGCGAGGTCACACCCCGGCGCCGCAGGTGTTCCACGTGGAACATGGCGCGGTCAGCCAGCCCGGATAGTTCGCCAAGCCGGCCCCGGCTGGTCCAGGCGCGCCTCTCCTGCGCCGGCATCCGTGATACTGGTGCCATATATCCGGGCCAGGAGCGACGTGAGCTGCGCCTCGGAAGGCCCTTCCGGGACGCAGGTGGGCCGAGTAGCGGCCGATGGCCGCGATTTGCCAACAAAAAGCAGGCTTTGCCGGGCACAAGACCGGGGCTGACGAGACCATCAGAAGTTTTCCAGGGATGGTATAATTCAGCGATAGCAACAGCAGCCCCGCCGAACAAGGCACCCACGCCTTCACCCCGCCTTGCCCGTGCGCGCCAAGACGCGCCTGGGGGGTGGATGTGGCGCGGTGAAACGACCGGCCCAGGACAACAGCATGAGCGGCAGTAGCGACTACAACTCCTCGAACATCAAGGTCCTCAAGGGACTCGATGCCGTGCGCAAGCGCCCGGGCATGTACATCGGCGACACCGATGACGGCACCGGCCTGCACCACATGGTCTTCGAGGTGGTCGACAACTCCATCGACGAGGCGCTGGCCGGGCACTGCAGCCGGATCACCGTCACCATCCACACCGACGAATCGATCACGGTGACCGATGACGGGCGCGGTATCCCGGTCGACCTGCATCCGGAGGAGGGGCGCTCGGCAGCCGAGGTGATCATGACCGTGCTGCATGCTGGCGGTAAGTTCGACGACAACTCCTACAAGGTCTCCGGTGGTCTGCATGGCGTCGGTGTCTCGGTGGTTAACGCCCTCTCGGCGAGGCTGGAGCTGTCGATTCAGCGCGACGGCCAGCTCTACCGGCAGGTATACGCCCTGGGCGAACCCCAGGCCCCGTTGGCCGCGGTCGGTCCTACCGGGGCGACCGGGACCAAGGTGCACTTTCGCCCGAGCCCGGAGATTTTCACCAACATCGAGTTCCACTACGACATCCTGGCCAAGCGGCTGCGCGAGCTGTCGTTCCTGAACTCCGGCGTGCGCATCGAGTTGACCGACGAGCGCACGGGCAAGCGGGATGTGTTCGAGTATGTTGGCGGCATCAAGGCCTTTGTCGAACACCTCAACCGCAACAAGACGCCGCTGCACCAGAAGGTCTTCTATTTCATCCTGGAGCGCGAGGGCATGGAGGTCGAGATCGCCATGCAGTGGAACGACTCCTACCAGGAAAATATCTTCTGTTTTACCAACAACATACCGCAGCGTGATGGTGGCGCTCACCTGGCCGGATTCCGCAGCGCGTTGACGCGAACGCTCAACCTGTACATCGAAAAATCCGGCCTGGCCGGAAAGCACAAGGTGGCGACCACCGGCGACGATGCCCGCGAAGGGCTGACGGCCGTGCTGTCGGTCAAGGTGCCCGATCCCAAGTTCTCGTCCCAGACCAAGGACAAGCTGGTCTCCTCGGAGGTCAAGTCGGTGGTCGAGTCGTCGCTCAACGAGAAGCTGCAGGAGTACCTCCTCGAATCGCCGGCCGAGGCCAAGGTGATCGCCGGCAAGATGATCGAGGCGGCCCGGGCGCGCGAGGCGGCGCGCAAGGCACGCGAGATGACACGGCGCAAGGGAGCGCTCGATATCGCTGGCCTGCCCGGCAAACTGGCCGACTGCCAGGAGAAGGACCCGGCGTTGTCGGAGCTGTTCCTGGTGGAGGGTGACTCCGCCGGCGGTTCGGCGAAGCAGGGCCGCGATCGCCGTCACCAGGCGATCCTGCCACTGAAGGGCAAGATCCTGAACGTGGAGAAGGCGCGGTTCGACAAAATGCTGTCATCGGTCGAGGTCGGTACGCTGATCACCGCACTCGGGTGCGGTATTGGCCGCGATGAGTTCGACGCCGACAAGATCCGTTACCATCGGGTCATCATCATGACCGACGCCGATGTCGACGGTTCGCATATTCGCACGCTCCTGTTGACCTTTTTCTACCGGCAGATGCCGGAGTTGATCGAGCGCGGCTACATCTACATCGCCCAGCCGCCGCTCTACAAGATCAAGAAGGGCAAGCAGGAACAGTACGCCAAGGACGACCCCGAGCTGAACGCCTACCTGCTGCGCCTGGCCCTCGATGGCGCCCAGCTGCACGTCAATCCCGAAGCGCCGCCGATCACCGAGGCGGCACTCGAAACCCTGGCACGTAGCTACCTGTCGGTAATGGCCACGGTACGGCGCCTCGACCGCCGCTACGATGCTGCGGTGCTCGAGAAGCTGATTTATTTGCCACCGGTGACCCGGGAGCTGTTCGCTGACGAAGCAGGCCTTAACGCCTGGGCTAGCGAACTCGAGGCACGTCTCGGCGATGCCCTGGCCAGCGGCGAGCGCTTCACCGTCCGTCTGCTGCCCGGGGGCAATGGCGACCCGCCGCAGCTGGAGGTGACCCGTTATGCGCACGGCATCGTCAGCCGCCAGGCTCACCTGTCGAGCGAGTTTTTTGCCTCCGGTGAGTACGTTGCCATTAGCGCACTCGGGCAGCAGCTCGACGGCCTGCTCGGAACCGACGCCTGCGTACGTCGTGGAGACCGGGTCCAGCCGGTGAACAGCTTTCGCCAGTGTCTGGCCTGGTTGATGGAGGAGGCCCGCCGCGGGCTCAACATCCAGCGCTACAAGGGGCTCGGCGAAATGAACCCGGAACAGCTGTGGGAGACTACGCTGGACCCGGAGAGCCGCCGCCTGCTACAGGTGCGGATCGAGGATGCCGTGGCGACGGATGAGATCTTCACCACGCTGATGGGCGACCAGGTTGAGCCGCGACGTGATTTCATTGCCCGCAACGCCCTTGCCGCATCCAACATAGACATCTAATATAACTATATTATTCAAGTAGTTAA
>QNFN01000110.1 GCA_003645555.1 Gammaproteobacteria bacterium
CATCCTCTCCAGGCCGGTGATGTTGCGCCCCGCTTCGTCGACATCGGCCTGGGTGAACTCGACCTCGGTCAGCGTCGTGAGCTGGTGGGCGAAATCGCTTGTGTCAGGCAGGCTCGGTGAATTGAACAGGGCCGTGTTGAAGCGGCACATGCCAACCGCGTCACCGGCGGCGAAGTTGTCCTCGCAGCGGCGTACCGCGAACTCCTTGCCAGCATAGCTGTCGGGTTCGGCGGAGACCGTGCCGCCGTAGAGCGCCGCCTTGAACTCCGGGTCGTCGTTGATGCGGGCGTTGATCTCGTGAGTGACGCGATTGCGCAGATGGTCCATGCCGCGGGTCGCCACGGCAAGGCCGAGCGCGAACGCTTTGAGGATACGTGCGTCGTGCGGGTCGGACTGGAACAGTCCCTTCGAGGTCATGCGGTAGTCAGCCGCTTCGGCGGGGTAGTGGCCCTTTTCGATCGCCCGGGCCGAGTCGGCGAGCACGTCGCCGAAGCCCTCGCGGCGCGCGGTCATGAACAGCAGCTTTTCGATCAGCACGTGATCGCCCCAGTTCAGTTCCAGGCCACCGGTCAGCTCGGTGGTGATGATGCCGCGCTGGAACAGTTCGAAGGCCCAGCCGAAGGCGCCCCCGGTACTTGCCGAGTCGAGACCGAGGTCGTTGAGGATGTTGTTGAAGCGCAGGGCGTGCTCGATTTCGGTGATGCCAAGGTTGGGGCCGAACTTGCCGAGGGTGACGTACTCGGGGCCGTCGCCCTTGTCGTACTTGTCGAACTGGCCGTCACCGTGGATGCCCTGGTAGGTCTTGCCGTGGTCGTGCTCGATTTCGGCCTGCGGCTTGTCGTAGCTGGCGTTGCCCTTGAGCCCCTTGAGTGCGTGGGCACCAAAGCCGCCCTTGCTTCCCGGGGTCAGGTCGTTGCGAGCACGGCAGTGGACCGGGCACTTGAAACAGCCGTCCATGCCGGGGCGGTAGGGGTCGATATTGTCGGCATCGAGGGAGTCGACCCAGGTCGTCTCCTGATTGTTCTTGGTACCCATGGCGCCGAGCACCCGGCTCGGCTTGTAGAGGAACGGTGTGCCGACCTTCTTCAGTGCGTTGCGGATCACGCTGGTGGTCAGGATCTTTTTGCCGATCTTCTTGTTGTACTTTTTGTACTCGGGGTTGTAGTCGACGGCCGGCGGTTCGCCCTGGATCAGAATGCCTTTCAGCCGCAGCGCACCCATCTTGGCGCCGGCGCCACCACGGGCCCAGATCGCTTTCGGGCCACCCATGATGCCGCTGCTGAGGACACCGTTTTCGCCAGCCACGGTGAGGCGGGCCAGCGCCATGGTGCGCCGTTCCTCGCAGTCGAAATCGGCCTCAATAGCGGCGGTGAAATCGATATTGTCCATGCCGACGTAGGGGGCGGCGTCGAGGAATTCGATGCCGTCGTTGCTGATCCGGAGCAGCGTCCAGTCGGCGGCGCGGCCGTAGAGGACGATGTGGTCGTAACCGTGGCGGCGCATGTACGACGGGAAGTAATCGCCACAGCTCGAGTCGAGGACCGCCTGGCTGTCGGGCGAGATACTGGTGACGTTGCCGCGGGTGGCACCCGGCACGTTGCTGGTCAGCGTGCCGGCACCAAAGATCAGCGGGATGCCCGGATCGAGCGGGTCGAGACGCTCGTCCATCAGGTTGTAGAGCAACGCCATGTTGGCACCGCGATTACTCAACAGCGCCTTGAACAGTTCGACCGGCAGGTAGGCATGTTGTGAGGTGCGTTGTTCGAGGTCGACGAACAGCACGCGGCCCTGGGTTGGGTACTGCGCCTCGCCCGGCAGGCGCCCGAGCAGGCGGGTGATGCGGTCACGAATATCCATCAGATGTCCCTCCGGGCCGATTGACCCTACATGGGCCAAGGATACCATTAAAATGGTGGAGTTCCAACAATTATGACCATCACAAATCTACCCGTCCGGCTCGGGCAGATCGCGGGATCGCCCTAGCGTCGGTCGGGGAAGATCTTGCCGAGGGCGGCGACCAGCGCGGTGCGCTCGCCGGCATCGAGATCTTTCACCAGGCGCGCCTCGTGGTCGGTGACCAGCGGCTTCAGCATGGTCAGGATGCGTTCGCCGGCATTGGTCAGGGTCACGGCGTTGGAGCGTCGGTCGTCGACGGCGCGCTTGCGTTCGACCAGGCCGCGATGCTCCAGGGTGTCGATCACGGTGACCACGGTTGAGCGGTCGAGTTGCAGGGCGCGGGCGAGGTCGGCCTGTTTCAATCCCGGGTTGGCTTCGACCAGCACCAGCGTGCCGAACAGTGTCGGGGTCATGTCGTGGTCGGCGAGGTTGGCGGTGAAGTCACGGAAGATGGCGATCTGCGCCTGGCGCACCTGGTAGCCAATCAGGCCCGGAAGCAGGCCGTAGTCGATCCGGGCGTGGCGTGAATTACGTTCAGGTCCTGCCATGGCTCAGTCCTCCTCGGCGCGTTGTTCGCGCAGCACGCGCTTGAGTGTCTTACCGGCGACGTTGCGCGGGCGGTAGCTGGCGTGGGGTGTCAACAGCGAGCTGATCTGCATGGTCTGGCCGATCCTTGGGCAGCGATATGCCCCCATCCTAGTGATTGCCCAAGGTCCGGGGCAAGGTGTGACCATGTGCCCGTTTGCCTCGTCACCGGCCGGTGCTACCCTGCGTGAGTGATGATTCCATCAGCCGTCGACAGGAGTTCCGCGTGAGCCATGCCAGTCTGGCCACCGTCGGTCGGCCACGACGGGTTTACCTGTTCGGTACCTGCCTGATCGACCTGTTTTTCCCCGATGCCGGCGTCGACAGCGTGCGCCTGCTCGAGCGCGAGGGGATCGAGGTGGTCTATCCGCAGGGCCAGACCTGCTGCGGTCAGCCGGCCTACAACTCCGGTTACCACGAGGATGCCCGTACGGTCGCACGGCAGCAGGTCAGCCTGTTCCCGGGTGACGATCCGGTGATTGGGCCGAGCGGCTCGTGCGCGTCGATGATGAAGCACCACTACCTCGACCTGTTCCGCGGTGAACCTGATTTTGCCGAGGTGCAGGCGCTATCAACCCGGATCTTTGAACTGACCGAGTTCCTGGTCCGGGTGCTCAATATCGACCTGAAGGATCTCGGCGCTCCCCAGAAGGTGGCCATCCACACCTCGTGCCACGCACGTCGCGAGATGGGTGTTGCCGGTGATGCCGAGCAGTTGGTCGATAGCCTCGGCAACGTCGAGCGGGTTGGTTTCGAGCGCCAGACCGAGTGCTGCGGTTTTGGCGGCACGTTTGCCGTCAAGCACGCACCGATCTCGGCGGCGATGGTCACCGACAAGGTCGATACCATAGATGCCTCGGCTCCCGACCGGTTGGTTGGAGGTGATTGCGGCTGCCTGATGAACATCGGCGGTGCGCTGGAGAAGCGCGGCAGTTCGATTCGTGTCCAACACATCGCCAGCCTGCTGTGGGAGCGTACCGATGAACCGCCCAGCAACTGAGTTCAAGGAGCGCATCCAGCGCGCTCTCGACGACCCGCAGATACGCACCAACTTCCGGCGTGCCATGGACGGCCTGATGGCCAAGCGCGCGGCGATGTTCCCCGACGCCGATGAGTTGGAGCAGCTACGCGATCTCGGTGCCGCGGTGCGCCGCAACGCGCTGGCGAGGTTGCCCGGACTGCTCGAGAAACTCGAGGCCAACTGCCAGCGCAACGGCATCATCGTGCACTGGGCCGAAAGCGTTGCCGAAGCCAACGCCATCGTTCTCGATATCGTTCGCAAGCATGGTGGCAAGAGCGTCATCAAGGGCAAGTCGATGGTCTCCGAGGAGATGGAACTCAACCATCATCTCGAGGCCCACGGCATCGAGGCGCTGGAGTCGGATCTCGGCGAGTACATCGTGCAGCTGGCCGGTGAGACGCCGTCGCACATCATCATGCCGGCGATCCACAAGAACACCCGGCAGATCGCTGAACTGTTCGTCGAGAAGCTTGACGGTGTCGAGTTCACCGAAGACGCCGAGGCGCTGACGGCAATCGCTCGCGGTCTGCTCAGGCGCAAGTTCCTTGACGCCGACGTTGGCCTCTCCGGGGTCAATTTTGCCGTCGCCGAGACCGGCACCCTCTGCCTGATCGAGAACGAGGGCAACGGCCGCCTGACAACGACGGCTCCCGATGTCCACGTTGCCGTGACCGGCATCGAAAAGGTGGTCGAGACACTCGATGACATCACGCCGTTACTCAGCCTGCTGCCACGTTCGGCGACCGGGCAGGGGATCACCACCTACGTCAACATGATCAGCGGCCCGCGCAAGCAAGGCGAGCGCGACGGCCCGCGCGAAGTCCACCTGGTGCTGCTCGACAACGGCCGCACCACCAGCTACGTCGACCCTGAACTGCGCACGACGCTGCAATGCATCCGTTGCGGTGCCTGCATGAACCACTGTCCGGTGTATGCGCGCATCGGTGGTCATGCCTACGGCACCGTCTACCCGGGGCCGATCGGCGAAATCCTGTCGCCGCAGCTGCTCGGTTGCGACGAGGCCGGTGCGTTGCCCGGTGCGTCGACGCTGTGCGGCGCCTGCGGTGAGGTCTGTCCGGTGCGCATCCCGATTCCGAAGATGCTGGTGCGCTTGCGCCGTGAGGCGGTGACCCGCGATGCCGCATCGCCGGTCAAGGATGCCGGTGCCCAGCGCAGCACCAGTGAAGCGTTGATCTGGAAGGCGTGGGCGCGGATTCACGCTGTACCCGGTCTCTACTCGCTGGTGACGCGCACTGCCAGCGCGTTCAAGAAGATGCCGGTGGTCGGTCCGCTGAAGGCGTGGTCGAGCGTGCGTACGCCACCGCGGGTGGCCGGCCGGACCCTCCATCAGCGGATGGCCGCGCGGGGGAGCACGAAATGAGTGCGCGTGACAACATTCTTGCAAGGCTGCGCGTGGCCCCGGGATCCGGGGCCACGCCCGGCGTACGCGACTTCGGGGTCATCGAGGCGCTCGAATGGACGCCCGCGGAGCGTGCCGAACGGTTGGTCCGGTTGCTGCGTTCGGTCAACACCGAGGTGCATGAGACCACGCAGGCCACCTGGCCGGGTCTGCTGCGCGAGCTCTGCGTCGCGAAAGGGGTCGGGCGGCTCTGCCTGGCGCCGGTGACACCGGTCGGTGCGGCGGCGAGCGAGGCGCTCGCCGGCAGTGGCGTCGCGACACTTGCCTACGATCGCGACATCGAGGCCTGGAGGGAGGAGCTCTTTTTCGAGGTCGACGCCGGCCTGACCGCAGTTACCGCCGGTATCGCCGAGACCGGCAGCCTGTTCGTCGTGCCGACCCCGGACGAGCCGCGGCTACTGTCGTTGGTACCACCGGTCCACTTCGCCGTGCTGTCGCGTGCGGTCATCGCCAACACCCTGCTCGAGGTGCTGCGCGCACAGGGTTATGGCGCCACCATGCCGACCAACGTGTTGCTGATCTCCGGGCCGTCAAAGACAGCCGATATCGAGCAGACCCTGGTCTACGGTGTGCATGGCCCTAACCAACTGGTCGTGCTGTTGACCGACTGAGCCTTCCGCTGATGGATGTCCCGCCCCTTGCCACTGCCATCGAGCAGCTGACCGACGAACTGCGCCGCCTGCTGCCGGACGACAAACTGGTCGTCGACCCGTTGCGTCGGCTCGCCTATGGCACAGATGCCAGCTTCTACCGGTTGGTGCCGCAACTGGTGGTGATCGTCGACGACGAGGCTGAGCTCACAACCGTCATCCAGGCCTGCCACCGGCGTGGCATCGCGGTCACCTTCCGCGCGGCAGGCACCAGCCTCTCCGGGCAGGCGATAACCGACTCGGTGCTGATCAAGCTCGGTTCGGGTTGGCGCAACTATCGGCTCGGTGACGGTGCCACGACGATCAGCCTGCAGCCCGGCATTATCGGCGCTCATGCCAACGGTTACCTGGCGCCGTTCCAGCGCAAGATCGGCCCCGATCCGGCGTCGATCAACGCCGCGATGATCGGCGGCATTGCCGCCAATAACGCCAGCGGCATGTGCTGCGGCACGGCACAGAACAGCTACCAGACACTGCAGTCGATGCGTGTCGTGCTGGCCGACGGCACGCTGCTCGATACCGCCGACGAGGCCAGCCGTGTGGCACTTCGCGCCAGCCACGGCGACCTGGTCGACGGCCTCGCTGAACTGGCCCGACAGGTGCGTGCTGACGACGCGCTGGCTGCGCGCATCCGGCACAAGTTCAAGATCAAGAACACCACCGGCTACAGCCTCAATGCACTGGTCGACTTCGACGACCCGTTCGAGATCCTGCAGCACCTGATGATCGGCTCCGAGGGGACGCTCGGTTTTATCGCCGAGATCACCTACCGGACCGTGCCCGAGTATCCACACAAGGCCAGTGCGCTGGTTTTTTTCCCCGATATCGAGACCGCTTGTGATGCCGTCACGGCACTGAAGCCGGCGCCGGTCTCGGCGGTCGGGTTGATCTAACGAGCAGGACTGCAATCCATCGAGGGCCAGCCCGGCATGCCAGCCAAACTCCTCGCACTCGGGCCCCAGCAGCCTGAGAGGCCG
>QNFN01000111.1 GCA_003645555.1 Gammaproteobacteria bacterium
CGAGATGGTTGTTCAGAGGCGGATTTCTGATTGAATCAATAGCCTTGCTATTGATGATTGAAGAAATACCGTCTCTGGGCGACAAGATCGGTGCAAGGGCGGATTCAGCCCCACCCTCGGTGACACTTTGCTCTTTGCTAACATTCAAGAAAACTTCATTACTAACATGTTGTTAGCATAGTATTCCGGCGGCATGGTGAATTATTCGGGCTAGCCCACCAGCCGGCTGCGTACAACCACCGGCTCGTGCAGCGTGCGGTGGACCGGGCAACGATCAGCGATCTCCAGCAGGCGCTGACGCTGCTCTGGGTCGAGATCACCCTCAAGAGTAATCTCACGCTCGATCACGTCGATCCGGGCCACTTCTTGCGGGCAATCGGCGCAATCCTTGGCATGCACCTTGGCGTGGTCGAGCCTGACCAGCACCCCTTCGAGTGGCAACTGCTTGCGGTCGGCATACATACGCAGAGTCATGGCCGTGCAGGCACCGAGTGCGGCATTCAGTAACTGGTAGGGGCTCGGCCCCTGGTCACCGCCGCCGAGCGCGACCGGCTCGTCGGCGACCAACGGGTGGCCGCCAGCATCGATGTCGCTAACGAAGCCCTGAGCCCCGATGCGCACCAGCACCTGCTCCTCACCCGGAGTCTCGTTGCGCCACGTCGGTGCCAGGGCGTCGACGTACCTGGCCGCCCAGGCGGCGATGACCGTGCCGATGTAGTCGGCATCCGCCTCGTTGGTAACCAGGTGGTCGGCCCCGTCAAGCGAAACGAAGCTCTTCGGGTGCAGTGCGGCCTGGTAGATCTGCGCGGCGTTGTCGATGGAAACAGTCGCGTCGACCGGGGAATGAAAAATCAGCAATGCCCGGCCGAGGCGGTGAATGGCCTCGCTCATCCGCTGGTCAGCGAGGTCGTCCAACAACGTGCGACGAATACGGAATGAGCGGCCACCGAGATTTACCTCGGCCTCGCCATCTTGCTCGATCTTGTCCCTATATTCGTCGAAATTGTGCACAACGTGCGCTGCATCACACGGCGCCCCAATGGTAGCGACGGCCCGTACCGACGGCAGTTTGCGGGCCGCGGCGAGCACGGCTGTACCGCCCAGCGAGTGGCCGACCAGAATCTGCGGAGCGGCGTACTCGGCCTCGAGATGGCGTGCCGCGGCGACCAGATCATCGACGTTCGACGAGAAAGTGGTCGCGGCAAACTCTCCCTCGCTGGCACCGAGGCCGGTGAAGTCAAAGCGCAATACCGCGATGCAACGCGCGGTCAACGCCCGGCTGATCTGGCGCAGCGCCTTGAGGTCCTTGCCGCAGGTGAAGCAGTGGGCAAAAAGAGCGTAGGCACGCGGGGCGCCATTGACCGGCAGATCGAGACTGGCGGCAAGGCGCTCACCGTGAGCGTTTTCAAACGTCAGGGCCCGGCTGGTCATCGGCATCTCCGCATCAGTCAGTCAGCAGGTGAACAGGAAAACGGCGAACAGGCCCTCGGGATCGGACCACTCGCGCCATGGATCAAAACCGGCGGCAGCGGCCAGTTCACGGAAGCCGTCCGGGGTGTACTTGTAGGCGTTCTCAGTGTGGATGCTCTCGCCGGCGCTGAAATTGAAGGACGTGTCGCCGACCGCGACCTGCTGCCCGACCTGGCTGACCAGGTGCATCTCGACCCGGTCGACGTCACTGTTGTAGCGCGCCTCATGGGTGAAACGCTCAAGCACGAAGTCGGCATCGAGCTCGCGATTCAGCCGCGTCAGAACGTTGCGGTTGAATTCGGCGGTGACCCCCTGCACGTCATCGTAGGCGGCGGTCAGGCGCGCCTTGTCCTTGACCAGGTCAACACCAATCAGGAGCACACCACCCGGACCGACCAGCCCGGCCAACCGTTCGAGTAACGCGATCGCGGCATTGGCGTCGAAGTTGCCGATGCTCGAGCCCGGGAAAAAGGCCACGCGGCGGCCACCCTCGGGCAGCTCAGGCAGCTCCAGAGGACGCGAGAAATCGGCACAGACGGCGTGCACCGTTACGTCCGGGTAATCGCCCGCCAGTGCCTCGGCCGCCGTGAACAGGTGCTGCCGGGCGATATCGATCGGCACATAGGCCCGTGCGTCGATTTTATCGAGCAGCAACCGTGCCTTGATGCCATTGCCACCACCGGATTCGATCAGCACGGTGTCTGGACCGAGAAGCTCAGCCAGTTCGTCACGGCAGCCACGCAGGATCCCGATCTCCGTACGCGTCGGGTAATACTCGGGCAGCGCGGTTATGGCATCGAACAGGTGGCTACCTTGGACGTCGTAGAAAAGCTTGGGTGCCAATTTCTTGGGTTCGGCCGCGAGGCTGGCGAGCACCTCCCGGCGCAGGTCCTCGACCGGCGGATGGAGATCATGAAGGGCCGCACGGCTCACTTCGCCAGCCGGATGCCGGTGAACTGCCAGCGCTCGTGGGGGTAGAAAAAATTGCGGTAGGTCGACCGCAGGTGGCCGGCCGGCGTCACGCACGAGCCACCGCGCAACACCTGCTGGTTGCACATGAACTTGCCGTTGTACTCGCCAATCGCCCCGTCCGGCAGCTGGTAACCAGGGTAGGCGCTGTAGGCGCTGGCGGTCCACTCCCAGACATCACCAAACAGCTTGGCCAGTTCGCCACCGTCAGCGCCGGCTACCGGTTGCAGGTGGCCTTCAGCGGCCAGGTTACCGGCCAGCGGGCGACCGTCACTGGCCAGTTCCCACTCGGCCTCGGTCGGCAACCGCGCACCGGCCCAACGCGCGTAGGCGTCGGCCTCGTAGTAGCTGACATGGGTCACCGGGGCATGATCGTCGAGCGGTTGCACACCAGCGAGGGTGAACTCGGTCCAGTCGTCGCCATCGCGACGCCAGTGTAGTGGCGCCTGCCACCGCTCCTGGTTGAGGGTATACCAGCCGTCGGCAAGCCATAGCTCGGACCGGCCGTAGCCATCGTCGGCGATGAAGGCACAGTACTCGGCATTGGTCACCGGGTGGCACGCCAGCCGGTAGCCGTCGGTCCAGAGACGGTGGCGTGGACGCTCGTTGTCGAAGGCAAAACCGTCGCCAGAGTGACCGACTTCAGCCAGGCCATCTTCGCGTTCCCACCAACCCGGTGCCGGCACATCGCCTGATGGCCGGGGCGGGCACTCACGGTAAACCGGATCGAGCGGGTTGATGCTGAAGTTGAGCTTGATGTCGGTCAGCAACAGCTCCTGATGCTGCTGTTCATGATGGCAGCCAAGTTCGGTGCGGGTGGCGACGGCCGGCCAGTCACCACCACCGACATCGATAACCAGTGCTGCCATCGCCGTGTCGACATGGGCGCGGTAGGCCTGCACCTCGGCCACGGTCGGCCGTGACAGAAGGCCACGATCCGGTCGCGGGTAGACCTTGCCGACCTGCTGGTAGTAGGAGTTGAACAGGACGTCGTAACCATCACGGAACGGCGCATAGCCCGGCAGAAATGGCTTCAGCAGGAAGGTCTCGAAAAACCAGCTGACGTGGGCCAGGTGCCACTTGGGCGGGCTGGCAACGACGGCCGACTGGATGACGTAATCCTCGGTTTCGAGCGGCGTACAGAGTGCTTCGCTCTGGGCACGCGCCGCCCGGTAGCGGTCGAGAAGTTGCGTGCGGTCGATGTCCGCGGCGCTGACTGGATCGATGGCGTGCATGCTCCCTCCTGTGGTTATCCGCTTCCCTGCGCCAGCCGTGGATCAGCTCGCTGAGTCCGGGGTATGCGCTTCTTCCGGTGCTCCCTTGCCGCGACGCCGGCGGTGAAAGCGCTCAACCCAGCGTAGTACGGTCTCCGGCTGGTGCGCCCGGCGCCACGCGCCCGCCACATACTTGTTCGCCTCGGCCAGCGTCGGATAGATATGGATGGTGCCGAGGATCTTGTTCAGGCCAAGTTTGTGTTTCATCGCCAACACGAACTCGGCAATCAGGTCACCGGCGTGGGCACCGACGATTGTCACCCCGAGGATGCGGTCCTTACCCGGCGGTGTCAGCACCTTGACGAAGCCGTGGTCCTCGTCGTCGGCGATGGCCCGGTCGAGATCATCGAGGCCGTAGCGGGTCACCTCGTAACGGATGCCGCGCGCCTGTGCTTCCTGTTCGCTGAGGCCGACACGCGCCACCTCGGGATCGGTGAAGGTCGCCCACGGGATCACCGAGTAGTCGACGCGAAAGCTCTTGAACGGGCTGAACAGGGCATTGACCGCCGCGTACCACGCCTGGTGGGCGGCGGTGTGGGTGAACTGGTACGGGCCGGTGACGTCACCGACGACGTAGATGTTCGGGTAGTTGGTACGCAGGAACGGGTCGGCCTCGACCGTCCCCCGCGGGGTCAGTGCGACGTCGAGTTTCTCGAGGCCAAAACCGGTGACATTGGCCTGGCGACCGAGCGCCAGCAGCAGGGTATCGAATTCAACTCGCACCTCCTCGCCGTCGTGCTCGCAGACCAGCACCTTGTGCTCGTCGACGACCTCTATCCGGCGCGTGTGGTGGCCGGTCAGCACGCGAATGCCCTCGTCACGGAAGCGCTTTTCGATCAACTCGGCGACATCGTCGTCCTCACGAGGCATCAACCGCCGGCGCTGCACCAGAGTCACCTCGACACCAAGCCGATGGAACGCCTGCGCCAACTCGCAGCCGATCGGACCGCCACCGAGGACCACCAGCCGACCCGGGTTGTCGCGCAGGTTCCAGACCGTATCCGAGGTCAGGTACTCGACCTGTTCCAGACCTGGCAGGTCGGGTACCAGCGGCCGGGCGCCGGTGGCAACGACGATATTGCGGGTGGTCAGCACACGGCCGTCGACCTCGACCTGGTAGGGGGAACGGATCGTCGCCGTGCCCTCGATCACCTCGACGCCAAGCCCGGTGTAGCGCTCCACCGAATCGTGCGGCTCGACTTTCGCGATCACCTTCTGCACCCGTTCCATGACGGCGCCGAAGTCGATCTCCACCGCGCGCGGCTGCAGGCCGTACTCTTCCGCGCGCCGGCCGTAGGCAGCCATCTTGGCCGAGCGGATCAGGGCCTTGCTCGGCACGCAGCCGGTGTTCAGGCAGTCGCCGCCCATCCTGTGCTTCTCGACCAGCACCACTTTCGCCTTGATCGCGGCAGCGATGTAGGCCGAGACCAGGCCGCCGGAGCCGGCGCCGATGACCACCAGGTTGTAGTCGGTGTGCGCCGGTGGCGGGAAGCGCTTCAGGAAACGGCGCCGCTTGACCAGTTCGAGGGTCTTTTTGGCCAGCAGCGGGAACAGCCCGAGCAGCACGAAGGAGAGGATCAGCCCCGGTGACAGGATGCCCGACAGCGACTCGAGCTGGCCGAGCTGGCTGCCGGCGTTGACGTAGACCAGGGTGCCGGGAAGCATGCCGACCTGGCTGACCAGGAAGAACTGCAGCGTGCGGATCGGCGTCAGCCCCATCACCAGGTTGATGATGAAAAACGGGAAGGCCGGGATCAGTCGTAGCGTGAACAGGTAGAACGGGCCGTCCTTCTCGACGCCGGCGTTGATCGCCGCGAGCTTGTCGCCAAAGCGGCCCTGGACGCTATCGCGCAGCAGGAAGCGGGCTACGAGGAAGGCGCATGTCGCGCCGATGGTGCTGGCGAACGACACCGCGACGAGGCCGACACCGAGACCAAACACCGCACCACCGACCAGGGTCATGATGGTCGCGCCCGGCAGCGACAACGCGGTCACTCCGATGTAGATCCCCATGTAGATCGCCACCGTCATGCCACGATTGGCAGCGTACGCGTCGAGCAGCACCTGGCGCTGCGACTTGGCGTAGTCGAGGGTCAGGAAACGATCGAGGTCGAACAGGAAAAACAGCCCGACCAGTACGGCGACGATGACCAGCAGGGTCAGCCTGGAGCGGAAGATCTTCTGCACGGTGCTGTTCCCCAGTGTGGGCCGTAGCCCGGTACCAACCAGACGTCACCCGCCGCCGGCATGCCGGCGGCGGGTGGATTCGATGGCTAAACTTTAGTCGAAAGGACCTGGGAGTTCCCTGATCAGAGCCAGGTGACCGCGTTGCGCATGCGCTCCTCGGCCATGTCCATCGACTTGCCGTCGGGACCGATCAGGGCCAGCGTGCCGTTGTTGTACGGGGTCAGGCGACCCGGCAGGTTCTCAACCTGCATGGTCGTGTCGCTATCGACGGCACGGTGCGGGATCACCATCACGGTCACCTTGCCACGCGGTGTGTCGAGTACCAGGTGTACGCCCTTGATCCCATTCTCCATGATGCAGCCGTTGGCGAAGGTGACGCCCATGATCTCGCCGTCGAGGCGGGCACCGAACTCGGCAAACATCGCGGCCAGGTCGGTGCGTGGTACTTCCATGCTGACCCTGGTCGCAAAACGCTCCTCGATGTAATGCTCGGTGGCGATCTGCTCTAGCGTCATTAAAGCGGCGGCGCCCCCGGAGAGACTGCCGCGCATCACGCCGACCACCAGCAGCACCGTGGCGAGGGCGGCGTAGGCACCCATCCAGCCCGGCCCGGTGCCGAACAGCCGGTCTTGCAGACGCTGTGTGAA
>QNFN01000112.1 GCA_003645555.1 Gammaproteobacteria bacterium
CGGAGGCTTTTTCGACCTGAACCTTGACTGCCCCCGGGTCACGCTGGCCGCTGGTGTGGCCAGTTGCCCGGAAGCGAGCGTGCAGTTCGTGACCGCGACTGACACCCAGGTATCGGCACGCCTCGCTTTCCGCTACGACCTCGCCAATGAACAGCTGGCACTCGACCTGCGTCGACTGGATTACTGCGACGGGCGGTTGTCGGGTGCGATCAAGGCCAGTCCTGCCGGCTGGAATGCCGCGCTGGCCATGACCGGTCTCAAAGCCGATTGCCTGGTGCAGGCCGACTGGATCCCTGCCTCGCTTCCGGTGGCGGTTACATCTGGTGCTCTCGACGGCCAGGTCGAGGCCGCGATGGGTGATGATCACCTGGAACTGGCGGCCTCGTTTGCGGTTCGCGACCTCACGTTCAGTGACGTGACGGGAAACTTCGTCGGTGAGGAACTCGGTGGAAAACTGCAGGGTCGCTGGCGGCGTGATGGTGACATTTGGGAGAGCGAGGCCGAATTACGACTCGATCACGGTGTGCTGTTCCGCGACCCGCTGCTGCTGGATGCCGAAATGGCCCCGCTCGAGATCATGGCGACAGTGCATGGCAGTGACGGCAAGCTGGAGGTGAGCGAGCTGATGCTCGACCACGGCGCCAGCCTCACGCTAGCCGGTCGATTCGATCTGTCAGCTGGACCATGGGCACTGGAGAGTGCCGATATCGAATTCACCAGCCAGTCTCTCGAAGGCCTCTACACCACGTGGTTGCAGCCTTACCTGATCGGTACCGCGCTTGATGACCTGGACGTCGGCGGTGCGGTACGTGGCCGGATCCACGGCGTGACGGAGGCATGGCAGATCGAGGCTGAGATAGCAAGCGTTGATCTGCTCGATCGACGCGGCCGTTTTTCCCTCGGCGGCCTTCAGGGCAACGTGGCCTGGGGTGATGCCGAGGCACCGCCAAGCCGGTTGCAATGGGCCGGTGGGCAGGTGCTACGTCTCGCTCTTGGTGGCGCGGAGGCGAACTTCACGTTGCGCGAGGGGACTCTGACATTGCTGGCACCGTTGCGCCAGCCGCTGGTTGACGGTGCGCTGGCGATCAGTGCGCTGGAGGCAACGGGTATGGACAGCGAGGCACCTCGGGTGAAGATCGAAGCCACTCTCGAGCCGGTTTCGCTCGAGGCACTCGGCTACGCATTCGATTGGCCGCCCATGGCCGGACAGATCGGCGGTGTGGTGCCGTCGCTGACCTACGCTGATGGCACCCTTGCCGTGGACGGGACACTGCGGGTCGATGTTTTTGATGGCGTAATCCGGATTCATGATCCACGGCTGGAACACCCGCTCGGACCCCTCGCGGCACTCCATGCTGACGTGGAGGTGGCCGGCCTGGACCTCGAACTGTTGACGCGGACCTTCACCATCGGGCGTATCGAGGGCCGGCTCGGAGGCCGTGTCGATGGCCTGCTGTTGCACGATTGGCACCCGGTCCGTTTCGATGCCGAACTGATGACGCCACCGGGTGACACCTCCCGTCGCCGGATCAGCCAGCGCGCGGTGAATAGCATCACCAGTGTGGGAGGCCTGGGTGGGGTGTTGTCACAGAGTGTGCTGCGTTTCTTCGACGAGTTTGGCTACAGCCGGCTCGGGTTCAGTTGCCGGTTACGCGGGGCGGTATGTGAACTCGATGGTGTCGAACCGGCAGCGGGCGGCTATTATCTGGTCAAGGGTGGGGGGCTGCCACGAATTGACATTATCGGTCACGTGCGGCGTGTCGATTGGGCCGAACTGGTAGATCGCCTGCAGCGAGCCATGGAATCACCGGCACCGGTGGTGGAGTAGATTCTGACCGGGGCTAGTGGGCCACGCGTGAAGTTCGGTAACTAAGGAGCACAGCCAAAATGTGTAGATCAAGGCGGAAAAATGCAGGAATAGTGAGCCTATTCCAAGCTTTGCCAACGCAGAGTTACGCTTTTTGGCGAAGCGAACAGTAACTGAACTTTGCGCGTGGCCCACTAGTGTCGCGCCGGATCGGATGCCCGGTTCAGCTTTGGTTCAGCGTCGATCCTGCACCCTGTCACCAGTTGGGTTCGAGATTCAAGGAGAACACGATGCGTCTGCACCAACCGCTGTCACTGCTGCCGATCCTGCTGGCGACTGCCTGTGTAACCATCAACATCTATTTTCCGGCCGCGGCGGCCGAGAAGGCTGCCGACCGCATTATCGAGGAAGTGTGGGGGAGCGAGCCCGACACCGTTCCACCGGCGGAGAAAGAGCAGTCACGACTCGGGCCGGGATGGCTCGATTGGCTGGTGAGTCCGGCACACGCGGCCGAGGCTGATCTCAATGTCTCCTCGCCGGCGATCAATCGGTTGACGGCGTCGATGCGGGCTCGTCACGCCAAGCTCGAGCCATTCTATTCTTCCGGTGCGGTCGGACTGACGGGTAACGGCCAGGTCGCGTTACGCGACCCCGCCGCAGTTGGCGTTCGCCAGCGTAATGCGGTGAAGAAGCTGGTGGCCGACGAGAATGCCGATCGCAATACCCTCTATCGCGAGATCGCGCGAGTAAACGGCCAGCCGAAGTGGGAAGCGGAGATTCGCACCACCTTCGCCCGACGCTGGATCGACAACGCCCCGTCAGGCTGGTGGTATCAAGCGGGCGGGCGTTGGCAGCAGAAACGCTAAGGAGCCTCTGATTTGATCAGAGGTTCCCTAAACAGTCACTGTTTCAGTAACCGTTGGCGTTGACGTTGCCAGGCGCGGGCACGCTCGGTGGCGCGCTTGTCGTGCTGTTTTTTGCCCTTGGCCAGAGCGATCTCGAGTTTGGCACGGCCTCGCTTCCAGTACATCACCAGGGGCACCAGCGTGAAACCCCGGCGTTCGACGGCGCCGATCAAGCGGTCGAGTTCGCGCCGCTGCAGCAGCAGCTTGCGGGTTCGCGTCGGGTCGGGATGGACGTGGGTCGAGGCCGAGGTGAGTGGCGAGATGTTGGCGCCAAGCAGCCAGATTTCGCCCTGGCGGATCACCACGTAGCTCTCCTTGAGCTGCAATCGGCCCGCGCGCAGGCTCTTGACCTCCCAGCCTTCGAGGACGAGCCCGGCCTCGGTGCGCTCCTCGATAAAGTAGTCGTGCCGCGCCTTGGAGTTGGCAGCGATCGTCTTGCGGCCTGAAGGCGCCGTTTTTCCCTTGTTCTTGGCCATCGGCGAAGTATAGGGGAGGGGACGAAGAGCGGGCCAGATAAAGTGGTTCACTTGTGGCCGCGTGAGCCATTATCGACAATGGCGTCAATTTACCGCGAGAGGGGTTCAATGGAGCGCGACGGGTCGGCGCGCGTTGCGCGCTGGAGTAGCCACCGGGTATTCGTGATCGCAGCCATTGGGGCCACGATCGGCCTGGGCAATGTCTGGCGTTTTCCACAGCTGGTCGCAGAACACGGCGGCAGCGCCTTCATTCTCGTCTACGTGCTGGCGCTGTTGCTGCTCGGCCTGCCGCTGCTGATTGCCGAGATGGTCCTGGCGCGGCGTACCTGCGGTGCGTTGCCGGCCACGTTTCCGGCCGAGGTGCGCGCGGCGCAGGCGGCGGCAGGGTGGCGTCTGCTGCCGTGGCTGACGCTGGTGGCGGCCTGGCTGGTGCTTGCCGTACTGGTGGTGATCGGCAGTTGGTTGCTCGCTTACCTGACAACGGCCATCAGCGGAGGCTTTGCCGGGATCAGCGCGCATGGTGTGGCATTGCGTTTCGATGCCCTGGTGCGGTCACCAGAGGTCGGCATAGGCTGGCTCACCCTGTTCCTTGGCGGCACGGTCGTGGTCTCGGCACTGGGTGTGCGACGCGGCCTTGAGCGGGCCGCTACGTTGGGCCTCGCCCTGGTTGCAGGCTGCTGGGGCCTGGGCCTGCTGTTGCTGCTTTCCGCTGGCCAGCTCGGGGCCGGGTTGGCCTGGTCGTTCACCTTTGATCCTGGTGCGCTGGGAGTGGACGGCCTGCTGGCCGCCCTGGCACAGGCCTTTTTCACCTTGACGCTCGGGGCCGGGGCGATGCATGCCTACACCGTCCACTTGCCACCCGGTGGTGCGTTGCCGGGGTTTGCGGCACGGGTGATCCTCGGTGACACCGCACTGGCTCTGCTCGTTACGGTGCTGGTGTTGTCGCTGTTGGCCAGCAGCGGACAGGATGCCGTAGCCGGGCCGGTGCTGCTGTTTGCGGCTTTGCCGGCCGCTTTGGGCGGGCTGTCGAATGGCGGTTGGCTTGCCGTCGTGCTCTACGCGAGCTTTGCCGTCGTGACCTGGCTGACGGCGCTGGCACTGTTCGAGCCGCTGGTTTTGGCGCTGGCCGCCAAACGTCGCTGTAATCGGCTGTGTGCGGCCCTGATGACCGGTGTGTCGCTGTGGCTGGCTGGTCTGTTGCTGGTGAGTTCGTTTGCCTTCACCCCGGGCGGACGCTGGGTTGGCCACGGGCCATTCGGATGGTTCGAGTTTGTCGGTGGGCGTGTGCTGATACCGCTGTCAGCGCTGCTGTTGGCACTGTTCATCGGGTGGGTGTTGCCTGAGCGCGAGCGCCGCACGGTGCTGGCGCTGGTGCCGGTTGCACAATACCGTGCCTGGCGCATGTTATTGCGCTATGCCGTCCCACCGTTGTTGTTGCTGGTTTTTCTTGCCGGGGCTGATATCCTCCGGAGCCCATTATGAAGGCGATCAGCAAACAGGCACTGGTGCCATACACCCCCGCGGAGGTCTACGCGCTGGTCAACGACGTCGCCGCCTATTCACAGTTCCTTCCCTGGTGCTCCAATTCGGAGGTGCTGGAAGCAGACGCCGATCAGATGCATGCCCGGATCGAAATACACCGTGGCGCGTTGCGACGCAGCTTCACCACTCGCAACCGGATCCAGAAGGACAAGATGATCGAAGTGCGTCTGCTCGAAGGACCCTTCCGCCATTTGGAGGGTTACTGGCGCTTCGATCCACTCGGTGATCGCGGTTGCCGTATCTCTTTCGATCTGCAGTTCGAGTTTGCCAACCGCCTGGTCGACGTAACCCTGGGGCCGATATTCCAGCAGATCGCACGCACCCTGGTCGATTCATTCTGCAAGCGCGCGGAGCAGGTCTACGGTCGTCGCTGACCCGCTGAAGGGTCCATATAGCAGACGAATTACACCAGGGAACTTTTGATCAAGTCTGGACGAAGTAGATTGCGCTTCAGAATGTTCAGATTTGAGGCGCAAAACGCACGTAATAGCTAGCTATTGCGGATCTTTGCAACGACAAAGCTGGACATTCCGGGCGCCAGATACGAGTTCATGATTTGATCAGAGGTTCCCCAGGGCCAGGGGCGGCGACCGAGGTCGCCAGGTCAGGTCCCTTCTGTGGACTTGGCCGGGGCGGTTGGTAGCGGTTCATCGTCACTGGAAAAATCCCAGTCGGTTATCGAGTCCCAGGCACGATCGAGCATACCCCGCGAATCAGGGGCGTCACCGGTCACGGCGATGGTGCGCGGACCGCTGGTGGCCACGACATCGGGTGGCAATTCCGGTGGTGAACCCTCGATTCGCTGCAACAGGTCGCCATCGAAGAACAGCGTGACGAGGTGGCTGACACGCTCGCCCCGGCCTGGCTGGAAGCTGAAGTAGTAGTCCCAGCGGTCTTGGCGGAACGTGTCGATAATCATCGGCGTGCCCATGACGAAGCGCACCTGCTGCCGGGTCATGCCGGGTTTGAGCTGATCGAGTTTTTCCCGGGTGACGACATTGCCTTGCTGGATGTCGATCCGGTAGACACCGGGAATACGGTCGACGCTGCAAGCTGCGAGCAGCAGGGCGACCGGGAGGCTAAACAGGAGGCGTCTGACAGTCATTATATGGTGATCCGGGGCGAAACGCGGCGATGATAGCGTATAACGTAGGGCAACTCACAGGGTGGCACGGGAAAGTGGTCGATGGATAACCGCGATCTCAAGAAAGCAGGCCTTAAGGTGACTCTGCCACGGGTCAAGATCCTGCGCGTTCTCGAGTCCCAGGCGGCCCGCCATCTGAGCGTCGACGAGATCTACCAGTTGTTGACGGCTGGCGGCGAGGAGGTCGGCCTGGCGACTGTCTACCGGGTGTTGACCCAGTTCGAAGGGGCCGGGCTGGTCATCAAGCACAATTTTGAAGGTGGGCAGGCGGTCTATGAACTGAACCAGGGCGAACATCACGACCACATTGTCTGCATCCGCTGCGGCCGGGTGGATGAGTTTGTCGATGAGCGGATCGAGACGCTGCAACAGACCATCGCCAGCGAGGCGGGCTACGAGATCACCGACCATCAGCTGACCATCCACGGCCTCTGTCCGCGCTGTCGGGGCTGACCCAGCGTCTTACAACCGGCTGTTGAGACGTGCTCAGATGAGCGCGCGACCAGGGGAAATCACCAGGTAAAGCGCAGTTTACCGGGAATAAACGAGCATTTTGAGGCCAATTTTGACGCCGGATGGTGCCAGCTGAGTAGAATTTCAACAGCCTGTTAGGGAGCCTCTGATCAAGTCTGGACGAAGTAGATTGTGCTTCAGAGTGTTCA
>QNFN01000113.1 GCA_003645555.1 Gammaproteobacteria bacterium
CCACTAGCAAGCTGTTGAATCAACAGCCTGCTAGACATTGCCAGCGGTTTCTGGATCAGTCTGGCTGCCGTTACCTGCATTGTGGGACACGCTGTGGGGCATGCTCTGAGGCGAGTTCGGCCGCACCTGCGTACCGCTGCGGATGCGTTCGACACCCTGAGCTTGGCACACCTCGTACGCCTGCAGTTCTCCCTCCTTCGCCTGCGACACGCCGAGCCGGAATTCGAGCACGGTATCGGGGCGCTGCAGCTGGTCGGGGGCGACACTGTCGTCGAGGTCGGCCAGCGAAAAGTAGGCCGAGGCATAGGGCGAGTCGTCACGGCGCGTATCGGTGATCCAGAGATTGGCACCGGCGTGTCTCAGGTAGCGGATGAAACCGAACCCGCCATCCCGGTTGAAGTGGTAGCAGACACCACGCACGATCGATCCTTTTTCGCCCCACGGCACGCTGTCGGGTCCCTCGCGTGACGGCAGTAGATTCGGGATCAGGAAGCCGGAAAGAAAGAAATCGACCTCGCGGCGCAGCGCCGCGGAAACGTTGTCGAAGGCCACCACCTCGACGCGGCAGCCCTTGTTCTGCAGGGCCTGGACCACGCGCACGAAGTCACCATCACCGGTCGCCAGGATTACACGACCGAGGGCATCGGACTGCAACAGGGCGTCGACCGCCATGTCGAGATCGGCATTGGCCTTGGCGAAGGTGTTACCGGCATCGTCGCGGTAGCGTTTGACCTCCTTGACGATCACCTTGAAGCCCATGTCGCGGATGGCGTTATGGAACCGTTCAACACCGAAGCGGTAACCGTTGTCCCGGCGTGCGCGCTCGGCATCAAAGGTGACGTAGCTGTTCAGTCGCAGCGGTACACCACCGTCACGACAGGCGAACTCGCGCAGCACATCGTAGGCCATGCCCCATCCGCCGTTGTACTGAATGTTGGCGGCGTCGATATACAGGCCGACGCCAAGACGGGATTCAGTCGTCATCAATAGCTCTCCTTCAGAGTTTTTCCGACTACGTAGCGGGTGCCAAATGTTCCACCACCAGCTGCAGCCGTTCGTCGCGATACCGGTTAACATTGACCCGGTACGCAAGTTCTATTGTATCGCCTTTGGCCGGTACATTGCGCGGCTCGATGTTGAAGACGATCGCCTCCACCACCGTTCCACCGGTCACCGGTTCGAGTTCCATGCGCAGGTGCGCCTCGCCCACCGGGTGACTGCGGCACAGGCGGAACCGACCGTCAAATAGCGGTTCCGGGAAGCCCTGACCCCATGGACCGCCCGCCTCGAGTGCCAACGCGGTGTCGACCGTCAACTCTTTCGCGACCAGGTCCCCGTCACTGGCAATCACGCCCTGCAGCATTGCCGGGTCGACATGGCGGGCGACTTCCTCGGCGAACGCCTCGGCAAACCGGGGATAACCGTCGGCCTCCAGCGTCAGGCCAGCGGCCATGGCGTGGCCGCCGAAACGCTCGATCAGCCCCGGTTCACGGTCGGCGATCGCCTGCAGGACGTCGCGCACGTGCACCCCTGGAACCGAGCGCACCGACCCCTTCAGTCGCCCGCTGTCGTCGGCCGCGAAAGCGACCACCGGCCGGTGCACCCGCTCCTTCAGGCGACCAGCGAGGATGCCGACAATGCCCTGGTGCCAGGTCGGATCGAACAGGCTCAGCGCCGGCGGCAAATCGCCGTCGTTGGCCAGTTCGGCGACCATCGCCTCCGCCTCGAGACGCATGCCCTGCTCTATTTTCCGCCGTTCACGATTCAGGGTGTCGAGCTCGCCGGCCAGCGCGAGCGCGCGCCGGGGATCATCTTCCAGCAGGCAACGCACGCCAACGCTCATGTCGGCAAGGCGACCGGCGGCGTTGAGCCGCGGCCCGACGACAAAACCGAGGTCGCTGGCTGCCAGGTAGGGCAAGTCACGCCGCCCGATCCGGACCAGGGCCGCGATACCGGCGCAGCCGTTGCCTGAGCGCAGGCGGCGCAGTCCGTGCTCGACCAGGGTCCGGTTGACGCGGTCGAGTTGGGCGACATCGGCCACGGTGCCAAGTGCCACCAGGTCGAGCAGTACGCCGAGGTTGGGCTCGGTCAACCCCTGTGCCGTGAACCAGCCACGGACGCGCAACAGCCGGCGCAACGCCAGCATCAGGTAGAAGATGACGCCAACTCCTGCCAGGTGACGCCCCGGGTAGTCCTCGTCACCGCACTGTGGATTGACGATGGCGCAGGCCGTGGGAAGGCTCTCTCCCGGCAGGTGGTGGTCGGTGACGACGACGTCGATCCCCGCCGCACCGGCTGCCGCGACGCCGGCGTGGCTGCTGATGCCGTTGTCTACGGTGACTAGCAGACCGGGCTTGCGAGCCATGGCCAGCTCGACCACCTCGGGGGTCAGGCCGTAGCCGCTGGTGAAGCGGTTGGGAACCAGGAAATCGACCTGCCGGGTGCCAAGCAGGCGCAGGGCGCGAACCGCAAGGGCGCTGCTGGTGGCGCCGTCGGCGTCGTAGTCGCCGATGACCAGGATCCGCGTGCCCTCCTCCATGGCCACGGCAAGCCGCTCGGCCGCGGCGTTGCAGCCGTACAAACCGTCAGGGTCGGGCAATCGATCGAGGGTGAGATCGAGGTCTCCGGCATCGCGTACATCACGCCGGGAGAGAACCCGGCGCAGAACCGGGTGCAGGGTGTCGGGCAACGACGCCGTGGCGGCCTCCGGCCGGCGGCGGATGGTAATACGACCGTCGAGCACCGCCGGCGGTCAGCCGAGTCGTTGGTGGATCGCGCGCTTGACCGCGTCGAGCTCGGCCGGAACCTTCGAGACCGTCTCCTGGCACTGACTGATCGCGGTGTCTGGGTCTTTCAGACCATGACCGGTCAGCGTGCAAACGACGGCACTCCCTTCGGGAATTTTGCCCGAAGTGATGTCCTTGATGGCTCCGGCCACAGAGATCGCCGAGGCCGGTTCACAAAAGATTCCCTCGCGCTGGGCAAGCCGTTTCTGCGTTTCGAGGATCTGCTGGTCGCTGAATTCATCGAACCAACCGCCTGAATCACCTTGAGCGGCAACGGCTTTGTCCCAGCTCTGGGGATTGCCGATGCGGATCGCGGTGGCGACCGTCTCGGGATGTTCGATCGGGTGGCCACGCAGGAACGGTGCCGCACCCGACGCCTGGTAGCCACACATTTTCGGTCGCTGATCAACAACGCCGCGGGCGTGGTATTCGCTGTAGCCCATCCAGTAGGCGGAGATATTGCCGGCGTTGCCGACCGGCAGGCAATGGTAGTCAGGTGCGCGGCCAAGGGCGTCGATAATCTCGAAAGCCGCGGTCTTCTGGCCTTGCAAGCGGAACGGGTTGATTGAATTGACGATGGTGACCGGTGCCTCTTCGGCGACCTCTTTGACCAACTGCATACCCGTGTCGAAATTACCCTCGATCTGCATCACCACGGCGCCGTGCATCATCGCCTGGGCCAGCTTGCCCAGCGCAATCTTGCCGTCCGGAATCAGCACGAAGGCGGTGACGCCAGCTCGCGCAGCATAGGCTGCGGCCGCGGCCGAAGTATTGCCGGTCGAAGCACAGATGATCGCCTGGCTGCCGTCGGCAACTGCGGCGGTGACCGCCACGGTCATACCACGGTCCTTGAACGATCCGGTAGGGTTCAGCCCCTCGTACTTGACGTAGATGTCGACATCACGACCGAGATCGCGCGGGATATTGTTCAGTCGCACCAGCGGGGTATTGCCCTCACACAGGCTGATAATCCGTGTGTCGTCAGCAATCGGGAGCCACTCACGGTAGCGGTCGATCAGCCCTGTGTAGTGGTCACCCATTAGTATTCCCCTGTGGTGCGGCCAGCGGAGATTGCCGCCGTATCGGTTGCTCCGACGCTGGGTATCTAGCGTGCGTCAAGCGTCTCGACGCGAATCCGGTTCACCGGCGCGATGATGCTATCGAGTGCCTCGATGCTGGCAATGGCGCTGTCCATCTCACCTTCACGCACGCAATGGGTGAGGATGATGACCGGTACGTCGGTCGCGCTCTCGGCTGGCTCCTTCTGCAGGATGGCCTCGATGCTGATGCCACGCTCGGCCAGGATCCGGGTAACGTCGGCCAGCGTCCCGGGACGATCCTTGGCCAACAACCGTAAGTAATAGGCCGACTGGATGGCCTCCATCGGCAGGATCGGCAGATCGGCCATGGCGTCAGGTTGGAAGGCGAGGTGAGGAACGCGGTTCTCTGGATCGCTGGTCAGTGCCCGGGTCACCTCGACCAGGTCAGCGACCACCGACGAAGCCGTAGGCTCGGCGCCAGCGCCGGCACCGTAATAAAGGGTCGGTCCAACTGCGTCCGCCATCACCAGCACGGCGTTCATTACACCATCGACGTTGGCCAGCAACCGCCGTTCTGGAATCAGTGTTGGATGGACGCGCAACTCGATACCGGCACCATTGCGTCGGGCGACACCAAGGTGCTTGATTCGATAGCCGAGTTCCTCGGCATAGGCCACATCATCGCGGGTGATCCGGGTGATGCCCTCGGTGTAAGCGCGATCAAACTGCAGCGGAATACCGAACGCGATCGAGGCCAGGATGGTCAGCTTGTGGGCTGCATCAATACCTTCTACGTCGAAAGTCGGGTCGGCCTCGGCATAGCCGAGTTCCTGCGCCTCGGCGAGCACGTCGGCGAAGTCACGGCCCTTGTCACGCATTTCGGTCAGGATGAAATTGCCGGTGCCGTTGATGATGCCGGCGACCCAGTCGATCTGGTTGGCGGCCAGTCCCTCGCGCAGCGCCTTGATGATCGGGATGCCACCGGCAACGGCAGCCTCGAACGCGACCACGACCCCCTGCTCGCGTGCTGCGGCAAAAATCTCATTGCCGTGCAATGCAATTAGCGCCTTGTTCGCGGTGACCACGTGTTTGCCGTGGGCGATCGCCTCCAGCACCAGTTCGCGTGCCGGCTCGTAGCCGCCGATCAGTTCGGCGACGATCTGCACATCAGGATCACGCACCACCTCGAACGGATCGGTGGTCAATCGGATCCCATCGGTCGAGCAGATGCGCGGTGCCGCAAGATTACGCGCCGCGGCATGGGTGACACGGATGCCGCGACCGGCACGGCGAGTGATCTCGGCGGCGTTACGCTGCAGGACGTTGACCGTTCCGCCACCGACGGTACCGAGGCCGAGCAGGCCGACATTGACCGGATTCACTGGAAACTCCCTTTCAGGCGGCGCCGACGCCGCGACGGAACATGTTGCGCAGGCCACGCACGGCCTGACGGGTACGGTGCTCGTTTTCGATCAGGGCAAAACGGACGTGATCGTCGCCGTACTCGCCGAAGCCGATCCCGGGCGACACCGCGACCTTGGCCTCCTCGATCAGCAGTTTGGAGAATTCGAGCGAACCGAGATGGCGGTATTCCTCGGGAATCTGCGCCCAGACAAACATGGTCGCCTTGGGTTTCTCGACCTCCCAGCCGGCCGAAACGAGGCCGTCACAGAGGACGTCGCGCCGCGATCGGTACATGTCGCGGATCTGGCCGACACACTCCTGCGGCCCTTCGAGGGCCGTGATCGCCGCCACCTGGATCGGCGTGAACATGCCGTAATCGAGGTAGGACTTCATCCGGGCCAGGGCGGCGATCAGCTTGGGATTGCCGCACATGAAACCGACCCGCCAGCCCGGCATGTTGTAGCTTTTCGACAGCGAGAACGACTCGACCGCGATTTCCTTGGCGCCCGCGACCTGCAGTACCGACGGGGCCTGGTAACCGTCGAATACGATGTCTGCATAAGCGAGGTCATGGATCACCCAGATGCCGTGCTCGCGGGCGATGGCGACTACCTTTTCGAAGAATTCGAGATCGACACAGTGCGTCGTCGGATTACCCGGGAAGTTGAGCACCAGCATCTTCGGCACCGGCCACGAGGTGCGGATACTTTTCTCGAGCTCTTCGAAAAAGTCGACGCCCGGGACCATCGGTACGTAGTGGATGTCGGCCCCGGCGATGACAAAACCGTAGGGGTGGATCGGGTACGCCGGGTTGGGCACCAGTACCGCGTCGCCGGGAGAGACCGTAGCCAGGGCCAGGTGGGCCAGCCCCTCTTTCGAACCGATGGTGACGATCGCCTCACTCTCCGGGTCGAGTTCGACCGCGTAGCGCTCCTGGTACCAGTTGCAGATCGCTCGGCGTAGCCGCGGGATGCCGCGCGACGCCGAATAGCGGTGCGTGTTGCTGCGCTGCGCCGCCTCGACCAGCTTGGCGACGATGTGCTCCGGTGTCGGCTGGTCCGGGTTGCCCATGCCGAAATCGATGATGTCCTCGCCGCGCGCCCGTGCCTTGGCCTTCAACTCAGCAGTGATGTTGAACACATACGGAGGCAACCGACTGATTCTGCGGAACTCTTCGTTCACTATCTCAAACTTGCGCAGGAGCACCTGGAGCGGAAAAACAAGCCGGAAACATTACTACAATGCGCAGGAAACTGCAAAGAACGCA
>QNFN01000114.1 GCA_003645555.1 Gammaproteobacteria bacterium
AAAAAGCGTAGCTCTGCGTTGGCAAAGCTTGGAATAGGCTCACTATTCCTGCATTTTTCCGCCTTGATCTACACATTTTGGCTGTGCTCCTTAGTTACCGAACTTCACGCATGGCCCACTAGCTTCTTGAAATCACTCATGGTGACCCCATCTTTGAGATAGCGGAGGCCATAACGGATCCGCGGGTGGGGCCACTGGCCCCGAACCATATTGCTTGATGAGGATATGACCATGACTGCATATGACTTCTCTCCCCTGTACCGCTCGGCCATCGGCATTGATCGGCTGGCGCAGCTGATGGAAAACACGCTGCGCACCGACACCCAACCGAGCTACCCCCCATACAACATCGAACTGGTCGACGAGAACAGCTACCGCATCACCATGGCGGTTGCCGGCTTCGCCCAGGCCGAGGTCGAGATTGATGTCGAGAACGACACCCTGACCGTCGCCGGCAGCAAAGCGAAGGAGGAGGGCACGCAACGCTACCTGCACCAGGGCATCGCCGCGCGCAGCTTCCAGCGCCAGTTCCAGCTCTCCGATCACGTCAAGGTCAAGGGTGCCCGGATGGAAAACGGCCTGCTGCACATCGAACTGCAGCGCGAGATTCCCGAAGCACTGAAACCGCGGCGTATCGCCATAGAGAGCGGCGACGACAGCCAGCGCGTGATCGACGACCAGGCCGCCTGACGGCCTCCGGTCTCACGACTGAAATGATGAGGGCCCTGCGAGGGGCCCTCTCTTTTTTCCCAGGCCGGGCTCCTGCGTCGTCTGCCGTTGATCGGGAAACGGGGTCGGCGCGCCTTGCTCAGCAACTCCCAGGGAAGTCCCTCGAACAGCTGGTGAAAATCACGGAACACCAGCTGACGCACCTGAAATGCCACCGTGATGCGAACCCGCATACAGGGGCGCCTGATCGCACGCGAGACGGGCGGCATCGCTCCCGATGGAGACAGTAGATTCCGCAGGTTCCGAATAGGCAGATCTTCATCTGCGGTGACCTAGTCTTCCTCCACGCCCCACTTCAGCACGTCACGCATGATCGACCACCGGGGTGTTTTCGGGACCGCGTTCTTTCCCTGAATCCAGTAGTCGTAGAGCTGCTCGATCCGGCCGGCGCTGCGCTTGAGCTCCAGCCAGCTGTTGAAGAAGTTGCGCAGCTCCGCATTACCCAGGGCCACGGCGTAGGAGGCCGGGAACGACGTGATGCCGTCGCGCCGGTAAACCGTGGTGTATTCGGGCTTGAGCAGGGTCCAGGTCTTGCCTGCCTCGAGGCTGATCAGCAGGGCGTCGTAATTCTCGCCGTCGTCATCGAAAAAGGCCTTGTCGGAATCGACTTTCAGGAAGCTCATGTTGGGAAAGCGCTTCTCGAGCTCCGGGATCAGGGCATAGTCGCCAACCGTCGCTATATGCAAGGTGCCGGCCCGGACGATTATTTCGTTGTTCTCGAACTCGTCGGCCCGGTGATCTTTCACCACCAGCGCGTAGTGCAGGTCGATCACCGGGGTGGTGAAGTTGAGCTCCGCGAGCCGTGACGCCGTGACCTGGATGCCGGAGACGGCGATGTCGAACTGGCCGCTGTTGAGCCCTTCGTTGGCGAGATCGAGTCGGTAGGGGACAAACTCGGCCTTGAGTTCCATGTCCCTCACCAGGTCCTGCATCAGCGCGACGTCGAAGCCGACCAGCTCTTCGCTGGCATTGAAGTAGGAGAATGGCACCTGGTGGGGGTTGTAGCCGATCCGCAGCACGCCACTGGCACGGATCTCCGCCATCGAACGTGGTCTGTGCCCGCCGCCGGTCGGCTTCTCCTTGAATGCCAGCGCGGCCGGTGGCAGCTTGTCGGCGACGCGCATGTTCCGTACCACTTCGTCCATGGTGTACTCGCTGCTGACCATGGTACTTAGCAGCGTGTAGCTGCCGACGAGCACCGCGCCGAACAGCAAGGGCGTCGCGATACCGTAGATCATCAGGCGATGCAGACTGATCCGGGCCACGCCAGCCAGCATGGCGGTCCCGCCGACGGCCAGGATGAAGATGTTCATCGCCGCGAGTAGCGACGTAAACCGGCCGGTAAGCAGGCTCGAGACCACGTAGAGCTGGAACAGGTCCCCGGGGAGTTCCAGCGAATCGAGCAGCATGGGTACGGTCAGGTAGACACTGCCGAACAGGCTGATCAGGCCGTTGATGGCCATTGGCAGGTACTCGACGAAACTGAGCTCGGTACCGGAAAACCAGGCCGCGAACAGGACAAAAATGATGGTCAGCATCTTGCCGAGATTGGGGAAGCTGAACACCACGGGAACGATGATCTCCGCGTAGGCGTCGGTCTCCTCGGTGGCCAGGTCGTACTTCTTGTACAGGTCCTTGGTGCGCTCGATCAGGATCGGCAGCACGATGAAGATGTTGCCGGCGGCAAACGCGGTGATGATGGCGTCTTTTGCAATGCCTGAGACGTCCCGGAACTTGAACGGGGTGAACATCACGACGATGGCCGGCAGCACCCAGTAAGCGAGCAGCAGGGTCATGATGATGTGCGCCGCGAAATAGACCTGCAGGCGCTCGAACTCCTCCACCGCCATGGTGCCCGCGGTCGCCGCGGTCATGGCGAAAATGCCGACCGGCATCAGCTTCACGATGTAACCCGTGACCGTGTTGAAAGCCTCGCCCAAGGTGGTCAGCTGGTCCATCAGCGCCTTCTTCTCCTTGATGCCGATGAGTGCGATGCCGACGGCGACACAAAAGACGACGATCGCTGGAACGTAGCTGTTGGAGAGAGAAAAGAAGGGATTGGATGGAATGTAGAGGTCGACCAGGTTGATCGGTTCCGGTCGTTCCAGCAGGGCTGTGCTGAAGAAAGCGGCCGACTCGAACTCGGGGAAGATGAACTGGATGGTGTAGATCGCCAACAGCCCCACAACCCACAACAACAGCATCAGCTTGCCGACCTGGACACCCAATGATCTCGCCTGTGCGTAGGACATCTTGCCCAGGCTGGTCATCAGTGAAACCACGATGTAGGGGATGATGGTCATCTGCAGGAGCTTGATGAAGGCGTCGCCAATCACCCCCATCCAGGCGACCGATTCACCGAAAAACAGCCCGGTGACGATGCCCAGGGCGAAACAGACAAGCACCAGCGTGGAGAGGCTCATCTTGCGCATCGACTTGATCATGCGGCGTAGTTCCTAGGCACTGATCTTCTGGTTATCCTGGCACTGATTGTAAGTCTGCAGGTAGCGATCGACCTGCCGGTCCCAGAGAAAGTGATCGATGGCCCTCTGGCGGCCGTTCCTGGCCAGTTTTTCGTGCAGAACGTCGTCTCGGCACAACGCGACCACATGGTCGGCCAGGCCCTGATGATCATCCGGGTCGGCGGTCAGCCCGGTCTCGCCGTGAACCACGACCTCGGGGATGCCGTCCCTGGTGCTGGTCACCGGCGGCACACCGGATGCCATCGCTTCCAGCGACACCATGCCGAACGACTCGGTGTAGCTCGGCTGCAGCACGCAATCAGCGTTGGGAATGATCGCCTCGATGGGGTTGACCTTGCCCATGAAGGTCACCCGATTGGCGATCTTCAGTTCGCGGCACAAAACCTTGACCTGCTCCAGTTCCGGGCCATCACCAATCAGCACCAGCCGGGCCCTGACCTTGCGCACCGCTCTGGCGAAGGCTTTGACGACACCCGCGGTATTTTTCGGTAGGCGGAAATTGGACACGTGCATGACGATCTTTTCGCCATCCTCGGCCATGGTCCTGCGGGTTTCCAGCGACGCCAGTTCCGGCTTGAAGGCGTCGGGATCGATGAAGTTGTGGATCACCTCGATGTCACGATCCAGGTGCAGGTGTTCTCGGATGTAGCGTCGTTGGAAATTGGAAACCGTCGTGACGACGTCGCTCTGGTCGATGCTGAACCGGTTCAGCGGGTAGAGCGGCCGGTCCTGCCCCAGCAGCGTCGAGTCGGTGCCGTGAATGGTGGTCACGGTGTGAAAATCCCTGCGACTGATCTGCCTGGCCAGGTGGACGCACAGCGAGTGCGGAATGGAGTAGTGGGCGTGCATGATCCCTACGTCGTGTTTTTCAGCGACCTCGGCAATCTTGGCGGTGAGCGAGAAGGTGTAGAGGCTGTCGTCGAACAGCGGATAGTAGACCGGCTCGACCGGGTGGAAATGGACGTTGCTCTCACGGCCGGAGAGCCGGAATGGCATGGCGCGGGAGATGAAGTGCACCTCGTGCCCGCGGTGCGCCAAGCCGATACCCAGCTGGGTCGCCACCAATCCCGAGCCGCCGATCGACGGGTGGCAGATGATCCCTACCTTCATTGGCTTACCGCCTCGGTTTCAGCGGTCGTTACACAACCCGATGCCTGGTGGTGTATGGGCCCGCTTATCGGAGTTGGACATGATTCCTTGATACGCAAGGTTAAACATTAGCCGTTGGCGGAGGGTCTGCAAGGGGACGCCGCCTCTATCAGCCGCATTGCCGAGCCTGTCACGGTAACGGCGGCAGAGGTGGCGGCGGTGCGGCCTCAGGCCTGGATCACGCGCCGCGGCCGACAAGACTCGCGGTAGGCACTCCAGGGAACATAACAACGACGGTGACCTGTTCTGGCGGGTGACCCAGGGTGGAACCGTCGAACTCTTCCGCTCACAGTATCGGCCATGCCCGCATTCGAGCAGTCGCTCACGCTCGAAGAGCGTTGGGATGTCCTGGCCTACGTTCACGACGTCTTACACCGGGGATTCATCGAGGAGTGGCCCGAGTGAAAACGCCAGTTGTCTTGATGCCCAGGCGATGGCCGGCAGATCTGAGACTACTTGCCGATGCAGAACTCGGCGAAGATCCGGCCGAGCAGGTCGTCGCTGGTCACCGCGCCGGTGATCTCGCCCAGCGCCTGCTGGGCGAGGCGCAGTTCTTCAGCGACCAGTTCCCCGGCGGCCTGCTCATCAAGCGCCACCCGGGCCTGACCAATGGCCTCCCCGGCCCGTTCCAGGGCATCGAGATGTCGGCGTCTGGCCATGAAATCACCTGCCTCAGAGCCGGAGTAACCGCTTACTTCCTTGAGATGGTCACGGAGCGTCTCGAAGCCGTCCCCGGTTTTTAGCGACAACGCGATTTCGGCACCGTCCGGGCCTTTGTCCGGTCCCGCAACGCGGCCACTGAGGTCGATCTTGTTACGAATCACGGTGACCGGCAGGCCGTCGGGCAGGGCCTTGAGCAGCGTCTGCTCAGCCAACGGGTCTCGATCTGTATCGTCGAGTACCAGCAAGGCGTGGTCCGCATGTTCCAGCGCCTCGCGGGCGCGGCGAATGCCCTCCCGCTCAACCGCATCATCGCTGTCGCGCAAGCCAGCCGTATCAACCAGGTGCAGCGGCAGGCCATCGAGCTGGACGTACTCCCTGAGCAGGTCGCGGGTGGTGCCGGGCACGTCGGTGACGATGGCCGATTCCTGGCCGGCGAAGCGGTTGAGCAGGCTCGACTTGCCAGCGTTCGGCGGCCCGGCGATGACTACGGTCAGGCCGTCATGTAGCAGCCGGCCACGTGCCGCCGCGTTATTCACCGCGTCGAGTTCACCGGCCAACTCGGCCAGACCGAGAGCGACATGACCGTCAGAGAGGAAATCGATCTCTTCATCGGGAAAATCGATCGCTGCTTCAACATAAGTGCGCAACGTCGTCAGCTGCTCGATCAGCGCGTCGATACGGACCGAAAAGGCGCCCTGCAGCGAGCGCAGCGCCGAGCGTGCGGCGGCCTCGCTGCCGCTGGCGATCAGGTCGGCAATCGCCTCGGCCTGGGCCAGGTCGAGCTTGCCGTTGAGGAATGCCCGCTCGGAGAACTCGCCGGGACGCGCCAGCCGTGTACCGAGCTCGAGCGTCCGTGCCAGCAGCCGATCGAGGACCACCGGGCCACCGTGGCCGTGCAGTTCGAGTACATCCTCGCCGGTGAACGAGGCCGGGCCAGGGAAGTAGAGGGCAAGGCCGAAATCGAGCGGTTCGCCGTCGGCGCTGCGGAACGAGCGTAGCACCGCTTCACGTGGTGGCGGGCAGGTGCCGAGCAGGGCGGCAGCGATCTTTGGGGAGGCCGGACCGGAGAGGCGGATGATGCCGATGCCACCGCGCCCGGACGGCGTGGCCAGGGCCGTGATGGTGTCGCTGGCGTCGTGTCCTGTCACGCCAGCCGGTGCGTCAGTCTTTGATCCCCGCCTCGACACGCCTGGTGATGACCCACTGCTGGGCGATCGACAACAGGTTGTTGACCACCCAGTAGAGCACCAGACCCGACGGGAAGAAGAGGAACATGGCGGTAAACACGATCGGCAGCGCCATGATGATCTTCTGCTGCATCGGGTCGGCCGGCGGCGGATTGAGCTTCTGCTGGAAGAACATCGATGCACCCATGACGATGGGCAGCACGAAGAAGG
>QNFN01000115.1 GCA_003645555.1 Gammaproteobacteria bacterium
GCGATGTCGATGGCCAGGGCCGGGCGCATCGGCAAGCCGGTGTGGCCGAGAGCCACCCGCGACATCATCCCCAGGGTCAGCACACCGACGGCGCCGACAGTGAACGCATGGATCGCCGGCGATGCGGGGAAAATGCCGACTTCCGCCAGGGCGTGCAGCAGGAACCCGGCCACCATCCAGCCGTAGCCGCTGTAGAGCACGGCGAGGATCGGCACCGCGAAGACTCCGCGTTGATACCAGCCAGCCAGACGCACCGCCTGCAACAGGGCCATGGCCGCCGCCACGGCCGCCAGCAGCGGACCGCCAATCCCGGCCAGGTGGAGGACGATCAGCAAGGCCATCAGCACCACGCCGCCGATTTCGACCGGGCGGCGGACTGTCGGGCGCGCCCCGGCCACGCCCATCTCGGTGGTGGCAGGCATTATCCGGCCGACGACCAGCAGCATCAGCACCAGTACCAGGTCGAGCATCAACCGGATGCCGGTCGTTGCCGGCACGTCTGTCCAGCCGAGTGCCCGGGCGTGGATCAGTGCGTTGGCGACCGTCATGCCGATAAGCAGTGGTGGCAGCACCAGGTTCATGCGGCTGTTGCCGGCCCGCAGTGGGCCGAGCAGGGCCAGGGCCAGCACTGGCAGAAAGGCGAGGTCGATTGCGGCGATGACGATTCCCGGGACGCCGGGGAGCCAGGGCAGCAGCCGGGCCGCAAACCAGAGTCCAGCCAGGGCCGCCAGCGGGCCACCGCTCAGGGTATCGACACCGGTCCAGTTGCGTACCGCGGTGAGCAGGAAGCCGGCAATCACCGCGGCCGCGTAGCCGAACAGCATCTCGTGACTGTGCCAGCCGACCAGGTCGTAGTGGGCCGGTGGCGACAACTGGCCCACGGCCAGTGCCAGCCAGGTGCCGAGTAGGATGATCGCAGCCAACCCGGCGAGCAGGAAAAAGGGGCGGAAGCCGAGGGCGAACGGCGCCCAGCGGGGCGTGCTGGTGGTATCAGACATGGTGTTCGACTCTAGCCGACGGGTGCGAGGGTGCCTTGACCGTCATCAAGCGATGTATGCGTATTCAGTCAGCGGGTCGCCCCGGCTTCGGAGTGGGGTCTCCATGCGGCAGCGAGTTGCTCGGCCTCTCGGACCTGGAACGGAGCGAGCCGCGCACGCAGGTAGTCACGATGGCTGGTGGCTTCGGGGTCATCCTGGCCGGCGGCAATCAGGGCCCATTTCAGCGCTTCGACCAGGTTCTGTGATGTGCCTTCGCCGTTGTAGTAGAGCACCACGAGGCCGCGCTGTGCGGTGAGCGACCCCTGCTCGGCGGCGCGGCGCAGCCAGGTGAAGGCGGCAGCCGGGTCGCGCGCTACGCCGTCGCCACGGTAGAGCCGTTCGCCGAGGCGGGCCTGAGCGTCGGCATCACCGCCCGCGGCGGCTTCGCGCAGCGCTTCTGGTGGGCTGGCCGGGACGGCGGTGGCCAAGACCAGGGCGAGCAGGGCGATGAGACGTGGCAGCCAGGCGGCCGGGAGCGTCGAGGGCTGGCGGTGATCCTGGACGTGTGGTGACATCAGGCGCGGCCGACGTAGTTGCCGGTCTCGGTGTTGACCCGAACGCGCACACCGACCGCCAGGTACTCGGGAACCTGGACGATCAGCCCGGTTGCCAGGGTTGCCGGCTTGCTGCGTGCCGATTGCGAGGCGCCCTTCATTGCTGGCGAGGCGTCGACGATGTCGAGCTCGATAGTGGTCGGCAGTTGCAGCGCCAGCAGGCGACCGTCGATGACCAGGGCGTAGAGCCCATCGAGGCCATCGACCAGGTAGGGCAACTGCTCCTCCAGGCTTTCGTTGTCGAGCGTGTGCTGCTCGAAGGTCTCACCGTCCATGAAGGTGCAGCCGTCGGCATCGCGGTAGAGGAGTTGCACGGCGCGCCGTTCGCAGGCGACGGCAGCGAGGGTTTCGTCACCCTTGAAGCTGGCTTCGAACTTCTGCCGCGTGATCAGGTCGCGGCCACGGACCTTGTAGAGTGTGTTGCCGCTGCGCGACGACGCGGTCTGCATCTGCACGCCAGTGACGATGACGGTGCGACCGCCGGCATCGAACACCGTGCCGTTTTTCAGTTCGCTGGCCTTCAACAGGGTTGCCTCCGCGTGGGGGAGGCAAGCTTAGCCGATCGCCATTATCGTGGGCAGGGGTCAGGCCAAGCGCGACTCACCGAAGCGCATCGGTTGTTCGCTGGCCGGCTCGGGGAAGGTGTAGCTCGCCTGGCAGTGAGCACAGTGCCAACTCGTGGTCAGGGCATCACCGTGCAGAGCCAGGTGGCGGACCATCGGTCGCTCGACATGGTCGGTGGAGGCACACAGCGGGCAGGCCGGAGCAGGCTTTTCGTCGAGGTCTTCAGGGATGCAATAAGCGACCATCACGACCTCCGAATGCTGGTGTACACGTAGGCTTTTCAGCCATGGCTCGAGTCCAAAGTACTCCCCCATCAATGCACTGACAATAGGTGTGAACACTTAGTTCCCGCTATTGTTCTGAAGTACAAGTTGCCCTGTATATAGGGTGATGTTACAGAGGTACTTGAGGTCTATTGGAGAAGGTCATGACAAACCACGTTTACAAGAAAGTCGAATTGGTCGGGTCGTCACCGAAGAGCATCGAGGATGCCATCGAGACGGCGATTACGCGGGCAGCAAAAACGCTCTACAACATTCGCTGGTTCGAGGTGGTCGAGACTCGTGGCCAGGTTTCCGACGGGCGCGTCGCCCATTACCAGGTGACGTTGCGGGTCGGTTTCACCCTGGACGAATGAGCGGTGTGACAGGCGCCTGCTAAGCTACGCTACCCTTTCGACGGAGCCCACGATGCACGGCGTACTGCTTGATCTCGATACCCTCGGTGAGGACCTCGACCTCGGCAGTCTCGAGGCCAGCCTTGATCACTGGTCGCTGCATCCGGTCACGGCGCCGGACGATGTTGCGGCGTGCATTGCGGGGGCCGAGGTGGTGGTCAGCAACAAGGTGATGCTGGATGCCGCAACCATCGCCGCGAGCCCCGCGTTGCGCTTCATCGCCGTGGCTGCGACCGGCACCAACAACGTTGATCTCGATGCGGCCCGCGCTGCCGGCATCGTGGTCAGCAACGTCACCGCTTACGGCACACCGTCGGTCGCCCAGCACGTCTTCGGCCTGCTGTTGGCACTGACCACGCGCCTCGGTGACTACCGGGCGGCGGTTGCTGACGGACGCTGGGCCACGAGCCCGCACTTCTGTCTGCTCGACTACCCGATCCGCGAACTGGCCGGCAAGGTGCTCGGCCTGGTCGGCTATGGCGAGTTGGGCCGTGGCGTGGTGCGTCTTGCGGAAGCGTTCGATATGGAAGTGCGCATTGCGCAGCGACCGGGCGGCCCGCCCCAGGAGGACCGCGTGCCGCTGGCGGAACTGCTGCCGCAGGTCGACGTCCTGACCCTGCACTGCCCGCTGACCGAAGCGACGCGTAACCTGATCGGTGCCGCCGAACTGGCGGCGATGCGCGACGACGCGGTGCTGATCAATACCGCTCGCGGCGGCATTGTCGACGAGGCGGCGTTGGCGGCGGCACTGCGTGCGGGCACCCTCGGCGGTGCCGGTTTCGACGTGCTGACGACTGAGCCACCACGCGACGGCAACCCGCTGCTCGATCCCGACATCCCCAACCTGATTGTCACCCCACACATCGCCTGGGCCGCGCGCGAGTCGCGCCAGCGGCTGATCGACCAGGTGGCCGAGAACATCCAACGTTTTCGCGCCGGCGATCCGCGCAACCGGGTGGCCTGAGGCAAGGCGCCGTTCCCACAAGAAGAGATGATCGCAGAAGGTCGTTCCCGGGCCGATGGGCTCGCCGAATTGGCACGACTGGATCGCGGCCTGTACCCAGGGGGCATAAAGGGGCCGCTCCTACAGGGGTAGGGTTTTTGTAGGAGACCCGCTCTCGGGCTGATGGGTGTTTCCTGCGGCACGGCCGGATCGCGGTCAGGGGTCAGCCATACAGGCATATGACACCTGGTGAAGGTTCTTCTGTGGGTCGGACTTCAGTCCGACAATGGCAATGAATGTCGGACTGAAGTCCGACCCACAAGATAACTGGCCTGGCTTTGCCCCCAGCTGGCCGTAACCGGGATTTTGCCACCCCGGTCCATGCATGGAGATATGAATTCTCCTGCATGAGGCAGGAGGAGATGTTTTTTGTAGGAGGCCCGCCCACGGGCCGATGGGCATACTCCCAGGTTCGGCAGGGTCTGGGTGCCGAGAACGAAAACGGGCAGCCCGAGGGCTGCCCGTTCGCATTTGGTGTGTAGCGTAAGCCGGCCGGTCAGGCCTGCGCCAGTTGCAGGTGAATGCGCGGACTGCCCGCCATCACCTTGAGCCGTTCGAGGTCGCGCAGCTTGACGTACTTGCGTTGCACCGTGAGCAGGCCGTCGGTATCGAAACGGGTGAACATCCGGCTCACCGTCTCCACCGCCAGGCCAAGGTAGTTGCCAATGTCGTTGCGCGACATGCTCAGGTAGAACTCGGTCGACGAGAAGCCGCGCCGCTGGAAGCGGGTGGACAGGCTGAGCAACAAAGCGGCAAGCCGCTCCTCGGCACTTTTGCGGCTGAGCAGCATGGTCAGGGTCTGGTAGTGGAGGACCTTCTGACTCAGCAGCCGGATCAGCTCGTCCTTGAAGCCGGGCAGGTTCTCGGTCAGGACGTCGATGCGATCAAACGGGATCTCGCAGATACTGCTGGTCTCAAGCGCTACCGCCGAACCCGGCATGTCCTGGGCGCAGATGCCGGCCAGGCCGAGCAACTCACCTGGCAGGTGGAAACCGGTGACCTGTTCGCTGCCGTCATCGGAGTTGACGTAGGTCTTGATCGAGCCCGAGCGTACGCAGTAGATCGACGAAAACGGATCGCCGGCACGATACAGGTGTTCGCCGCGGGAGACGACGCGACGCTTTTTCACCACGCTGTCGATCAGCGCCATGGTATTGGCGTCAGCACCTGGCGGGGTGCAGAGGCCATACATGGAACAGTTGCGGCAGCTGACAGCAGCATCAGAAAGCTTAACCACGTTGCTTTTACCAGACTTGGTCATTGGATCTCCCGGGAGAATCGCACATGGGCGGGTGGTTGCGCTAGGTCAACCCCCGTAACTGACGTACGTCATTTTATGCGGACTCTACCTACTATTTCAATCAAGAATTATCCGACCCTCGTTTTTCCCTGTCTCACGGGTGATTCGGTTAGAATCCGGGCCGGCCCTGTGACGCCTTCCCGACCCGAAAAAGCATGCACATCGAACTCAACGGCGCCCCGCGTGAGATCCCTGACGATACCGATATCGCCGGTCTGTTGGCCCTGCTCGAATTGACCGGGCGCCGCCTGGCGGTCGAGGTCAATCGCGAAATCATCCCGCGTGGCCGCCATGCCGGACATCAGCTCAGTTCCGGAGACCGGGTCGAGGTGGTGCAGGCGATCGGTGGCGGTGCCACGGCCTGACCCGGACCAGCCAGAGGAACCCAGCCATGACCCAGGACCCCTCCACAGCGGCCGATGCCGATAGCGACCCGCTGGTCGTTGCCGGCCGTAGCTACCGCTCACGCCTGCTCGTGGGCACCGGCAAGTATCGCGATTTCGAACAGACCCGGGCGGCGATCGAGGCCAGCGGGGCGGAGATCGTCACCGTCGCCGTTCGGCGCACCAATATCGGCCAGGACCCGAATGAGCCGAACCTGCTCGATATCCTGCCGCCGGACCGATTCACGTTGCTGCCGAACACCGCCGGTTGCTACACGGCCGAGGATGCCGTGCGCACCTGTCGACTGGCGCGTGAGCTGCTCGATGGTCACGACCTGGTCAAGCTCGAGGTGCTCGGTGATGAAAAGACCCTGTTCCCCGACGTCATGGCCACGCTCGAGGCGGCCGAGACGCTGGTGGCCGATGGTTTCAAGGTGATGGTCTACACCAACGACGATCCGATCATCGCCCGCCGGCTGGAGGCCATCGGTTGCGTTGCCGTGATGCCGCTGGGGGCCCCAATCGGCTCCGGTCTCGGCATCCGCAACCCCTACAACATCCTCGAGATCGTCGAAAACGCCTCGGTACCGGTGCTGGTCGATGCCGGGGTCGGCACCGCGTCGGATGCGGCCGTGGCCATGGAACTCGGTTGCGACGGCGTGCTGATGAACACGGCCATCGCGGCGGCGCGTGATCCGGTGCTGATGGCCTCGGCCATGCGCAAGGGTATCGAATCCGGACGCGAGGCCTTCCGCGCCGGACGCATGCCCAGGAAGCGTTACGCCAGTGCTTCCTCGCCAGTCGACGGCACCTTTTTCTAGCAGGCCGTTGAAATTCTACTCAGCTGGCACCATCCGGCGTCAAAATTGGCCTCAAAATGCTCA
>QNFN01000116.1 GCA_003645555.1 Gammaproteobacteria bacterium
ATGCCAGCGCCAAAGGCTACGGTGCCGACAGCGCCATCGGCCGGCTGCGCGATCTCGGCATCACCGACGCCCTGGTCAATGCCCGCGGCTACCTGCCCGTCATCGGTCGCCGCGGCGACCGCCCCTGGCGCGTCGGTGTACGCGCCCCCGACGGCGGTCTGCTCGCCGCCATCGAGGTAACCAACGGCGAGAGCGTATTCACTTCCGGCACCTACGAACGCCAGTTCGAACACGCCGGGGTCCGCTATCACCACATCATCGACCCGCGCACCGGCTACCCGGCGCGCGGGCTCAGCTCGGTCACCCTGATCGGTCGCGACGGTGCCGAGGCGGATGCCGCGGCGACGGCGCTGCTGGTCGCCGGTGCCAACTGGCCACGCACCGCGCGTACCCTCGGTGTCGAGGCGGTGCTCGCCATCGACGAACAGGGCGGCCTGCAGGCGACTCCAGCGATGGCGCGTCGCCTGCAATTCCAGGATGAGCCACCCCCTTCGCTGGGAGTGGTGACGCTACCGACGATATAATTGCCGCCGTGAACACCTTTTATCGATCCACGGTCCAGGTGCCGCCGTCGTGAGCGCCAGCATGGCGGTTGCACGGGTCACCCCGAACGACCGGCTCGGCATGACGCTGTTCCTGGCCGCAGCGGTGCATACCCTGCTGATCCTCGGCATCGGTTTCGACTTCAAACCACGCATCCCGACCACACCACCCCCGCTGACCCTCGACATCACGCTGGTCCACCATCGCAGCGAAGAGCCGCCGGAGCAGGCCGACTACCTGGCCCAGGCGAGCCAGGACGGCGGTGGCAATACCGAGGAGAAGGTGCGCCCCGAGGGCCCGGTGTCGGTGCCCAACATCGACCCGACCCCAGGTAATGCGCCAGCCTCCCTGGCCGAGGCGACACCAGCTCCCACCCCGCCGCCACAACCACAGACCCTGGCCCGGCTGCAGCCCGAGGCAGAACTCCACCAGCCACCACCCACGCCACCCGTCGAGGAACCGCCTCGACTGACCGCGGCCGAGCTCTACCAACGCAGTCGGCAGATGGCCAGTCTTGCCGCCGAGATCAGCGACAGCTTCCGCCTGCATGCCGAGCGACCACGGAAGAAGGTGGTCAACGCCCGCACTCAGGAATATATCTACGCCGCCTACATGGACGCCTGGCAGCGCAAGGTGGAACGGATCGGCAACCTCAATTACCCGGATGAAGCCAAGCGCCAACGACTCGCCGGCAGCCTGTTGCTCCAGGTCGACATCAACCCCGACGGCACGGTCCGGGACGTCATGCTGCTGCGCTCGTCGGGTGAGAAGATCCTCGACGACGCCGCCGTCCGCATCGTCCGCCTGTCGGCGCCGTACGCGCCGTTCACCCCGGCGATGCGCGAGGAAGTTGATATCCTACAGATGCTCCGCACCTGGCAGTTCCTCGCTGGCAACCGCTTCGCCACATCAAACAAGTAGCCACTCGGTTGCAACACTTCCGGGATATACTGTTCCCATGAGCGGCCGCACCTTTCTTACGGATCACTTCCTGATCGCCATGCCCGCTCTCAACGATCCCAATTTCTCCCGCACCGTCACCTACATCTGTGAGCACAACGACGAAGGGGCGATGGGCATCGTCATCAACCGGCCACTGGAACTGCACCTCGACGAAGTGCTGCGGCACATGGACATCGAACTCGACGACACCAGTGCCGGCCACATCCGCATCGTCCTCGGTGGCCCGGTCCAGCAAGACCGTGGCTTCGTGGTTCACCTCAATGATCCACGCTGGGAATCGACCCACGCCATCAACGACGAAGTCGGCGTCACCACCTCACGAGACATTCTCGCCGCCATCGCCCGCGGTGAAGGTCCCGGCCAGAGCCTGATCGCACTTGGCTACGCCGGCTGGGGCGGCGGCCAGCTGGAACAGGAGCTGGCCGATAACGCCTGGCTGAGTACGCCGGCGGACCGCCAGATCCTGTTCAACCTGCCGTTTGCAGAACGCTGGGATGCCGCCGCACACCTGGTCGGCGTCGACCTGCTCAACCTCTCCAACGAAGTCGGCCACGCATGAAGCCCACACGGCGTTCCGCCCCAACCACCGGAGCCACGAAGTCCGACCGCCCTGCAGGCCCGGTGCTCAGTTTCGACTACGGCACCGGGCGTACCGGCGTCGCGGTTGGCCAGACACTGACCGGCACCGCGTCACCGCTAACCACGATCGAGGCTCACGGCCGCAATCCCGACTGGGCGGCCATCGACCGCCTGGTCACGGAGTGGCAGCCGGTGGCACTGGTGATCGGCATCCCGCTCAACATGGACGGCAGCGACAACGAAATGACCGCCCTAGCCAGCCGTTTTCTGCGCCAGCTGCGCGCCCGCCATCGGCTGCCCACCTACGGTGTCGACGAGCGCCTGACCACGTTCGATGCCGAGCAGAGGCTGGCCGAGGCCGGCCTGCCACGTAACCGGATACGCGGCGAAATCGACCGCGTCGCCGCACAGCTGATTCTCGAGACCTGGTTCGCAGGGGACGAGAGCGCATGAACGACCCGCTCGACGCCAGCGCCCTGCTCGACCAGCTTACGACGGGTCTCACCCATTGGCTGACTGAAAGCCACCGCCCCGACCCGCTGATGGTCGGCATCCACACCGGTGGCGCATGGGTGGCTGAACAGCTCCACACCCGTCTCGGCTTCAAAGAGCCGCTCGGCCGGCTCGACATCGCCTTCTACCGGGACGACTTCACCCGGATTGGTATGCACCCCCTGGTTCGCCCATCGCAGCTGCCATTCGAGATCGAAGGCCGTCACCTGGTGCTGGTCGATGACGTCCTCCACACCGGGCGCACCATCCGTGCGGCGCTCAACGAGCTGTTCGACTACGGCCGTCCGGCCTCGGTCGCGCTGGCCGTACTGATCGACCGCGGCGGCCGCGAGTTACCGATCGTCGCCGACGTCATCGGCACGATGCTGGAACTGCCTCCGGAACAACACATCAAACTCAGCGGCCCGGAACCGCTCGCACTGGCCTACGTCAAGCGTGGCACCGGGCGCGAGAACGAGCACTGATGAGCACCGGGCTGCAGGTCGACTCTGCCGGGCGCCTGCGCCATTTCCTCGACGTCGCGGGACTCAAGCGCCAGCAACTGGTCGAGATCATGGACACCGCCGAATCGTTTTCCGAGGTCGCCGACCGCTCGATCAAGAAGGTGCCACTGCTACGCGGCAAGACCGTGGTCAACCTTTTCTTCGAGGCCAGCACCCGCACCCGCACCACCTTCGAACTGGCGGCCAAGCGCCTCTCGGCCGACATCCTCAATCTCGACGTCAGCACGTCGGCCACGACCAAGGGTGAGTCGCTGCTCGATACGCTGCGCAACCTAGAGGCGATGCATGCCGACATGTTCGTCGTGCGTCACGCCGAAAGTGGCGCCGCCCACTTCGTCGCCCGTCACGCGGCACCGCACGTCGGCGTCATCAATGCCGGCGACGGCTGCCACGCCCACCCGACCCAGGCGATGCTCGACATGTTCACCATCCGCCGGGTCAAGGGCGAATTCACGCCGCTGACAGTGGCCATCGTCGGTGACATTCTGCATTCACGCGTGGCACGCTCACAGATTCACGCCCTCAACACCCTCGGTGTGCGTGCCGTGCGAGTCATCGCACCACAGACGTTGCTGCCGCCGCAGATCGAACAACTCGGTGTCGAGGTCCACCATGACATCCACGAGGGGGTCCGCGACGCCGACGTGATCATCACGCTGCGCCTGCAGCGCGAACGCATGGATGGTCGCCTGCTGCCGAGCAAGCACGAATACTTCCAGCTCTACGGCTTGACCGAGACCAACCTGGCGACGGCGAAAGCGGATGCGATCGTCATGCACCCGGGGCCCATCAATCGCGGCGTTGAACTCGATTCGGGGACTGCCGACGGGCCGCGCTCGGTGATCCTGCAGCAGGTAACCCACGGTATCGCCATCCGCATGGCGGTGATCTCGATGGTGATGGCGGCCCACACCGGGGAGACCACCGAGTGACCCGCTGGCAGATCAGTGGTGGCCGCGTCATCGATCCCGCCCAGGGCATCGATAGCGTCACCGACCTTTTTGTTGCCGAGGGCCGGATCATCGCCCTCGGGACGGCCCCGGATGGCTTCGCGCCGGACCGGGTGCTGGACGTACCGGGACAGGTGGTCTGCCCGGGGCTGATCGACCTCAGCGCCTCTCTGCGCGAACCCGGCCAGGAACACAAGGCATCGATTGCCAGCGAGGCCGCAGCTGCGGCCGCCAGTGGCATCACCACCCTCTGCTGCCCACCGGACACCGACCCGGTCATCGATACCCCGGCGGTGGTTGACCTGGTCAGCCATCGTGCGAGTGCCGTCGGCCTGACCCGGGTCCACCCGCTCGGGGCGTTGACCCAGGGACTCGGCGGCGAACGGCTTACCGAGATGGCCGCACTGAAAGCGGCTGGCTGCGCCGGCGTGACCAACCTGCTGCACCCGATCCGTGACACCCAACTGCTGCGTCACGCCATGGCCTACGCGGCCACGTTCGATCTGACCGTCTTCCTCCATCCAGACGAACCGTGGCTGCGCGCCACCGGTTGCATCCACGAGGGGGAAGTGAGCGCCCGACTCGGATTGACCGGCATCCCCGAAGTGGCCGAGACCATCGCCGTGGCACGCGACCTGGCGCTGATTGAGCACACCAGGGTGCGGGCCCACTTCTGTCGACTCTCGACGGCGGCGGCCGTGCGCCTGGTGGCTGCGGCTCAGGCGGCAGGGCTGCCGGTCACTGCCGACACCTGCGCCCACCAGCTTCACTTGACCGAACTCGACGCCAGCGATTTCGACAGCCTGTGCCACGTGCTGCCGCCACTGCGTACCCAGCGTGACCGCGACGCCCTGCGCAGCGCCGTCGCCGATGGCGTCCTGGGCGTAATCTGCTCAGACCACCAGCCGCACGAGGCCGAAGCCAAGCTGGCCCCGCTTCCGGAAACCGAACCGGGTATCTCGGCTCTGGAGACCCTGTTGCCGCTGACCCTGCGCCTGGTCGACGACGGCGTCCTCGACCTGCCATCCGCACTCGCCCGACTCACCGCAGGACCGGCGGCGGTACTTGGCAGTGCCGCCGGCACGCTGGCGCCAGGCCAGCTGGCCGACATCTGTATCTTCGACCCCGACCGACCATGGCAGGTCGACACCGCCACACTGCGCAGCCGTGGACGCAACACGCCGTTCGCCGGCTGGGAATTCGCCCAGAGAGTCACCCACACCCTGCTCGGCGGCCAGCTGGTCTTCGCCCTGGACGGGCCGGGATGAGCGAGACGGCGAGCCGTCCGCAGCGTGGGACCATTTTCGTAGAGGAGGCCGAAATCCTCTCCCACGAGGCCCATCCGGGTGCACAGTACGTGCTGCGGGTGCATGCTCCACGCGCGGCACGCACCGCACGGCCCGGCAGTTTCGCCCACGTTCGATGCGACCCAGCCCTGCCAATGCGGCGACCGCTGTCGCTGATGCGCGCGGACGCCGAGGCCGGCTGGCTGGAGCTGCTCTACAAAGCCGTGGGTGAGGGGACGCGCCGGCTTGCACAACGCCGCCCAGGGGAGACACTCGACCTGATGGCGCCTATCGGTACGCCTTTCCATCCCGATCCGACCCGACCCCGCACGCTGCTGCTCGGTGGGGGTGTCGGCCTGCCGCCAATGATTTTTCTCGCCGACCGTCTGCGCCCCTCGAGAAACTATCAACCGATCGCCTTCCTCGGTTCGGAAGTGCCCTTTCCGTTCCCGACCCGCCCGTCACAGATCCTGCTTCCGCAGGTCCCGGATGGCGTCATCGCCTGCATGCCGTTACTCGATGACTGGGGCATCCCCAGCAGGCTGGCGAGCCTGCAAAGCTACCCGGGCTGCCACGAAGGCTACGTCACCGACCTCGCCCGCCACTGGCTTGACGGCCTCGACGAAGATCAGCATAGCCAGGTGGAACTGTTTGCCTGCGGCCCCGAACCAATGCTGGCGGCGACGGCCACACTGGCGCGCGACTACAGCCTTCCCGGTCAGCTGTCGCTGGAGGAGTACATGGCCTGTGCCGTCGGTGGCTGCGCCGGGTGCGTGGTGGAGATCATCACACCAGCGGGTCCGGCAATGAAGCGGGTTTGTGTTGACGGGCCGGTGTTCCCGGCCGCCAGCGTGGCGGCGTTTGCCGCGGGGGCGGACTGACCGCCGAACGCGCTAGTCGCGCATGAAGCTTTCGTCGTCGCCGTGCTGCTCGTCGATGGTGAGGCCATCGAAGCTTTCTACGAACTTGCGCGGGTCGCCCTCCGTCTCGTCGAGCTTGATCATCAGACGCACCTCGTTGGCCGAATCGGCGTAGAGCAGGGCATCGTCACG
>QNFN01000117.1 GCA_003645555.1 Gammaproteobacteria bacterium
AAGCCGCGTTGGCGGCGTTGCGCTCGCTGGCATTGGCTACGGCCAGTCCTGCGCTCACGCGCCTGGCCAACCCGGCTTGTGAACTGGCTGAGGGTTACAGAACTTCCCGCATGGCCCACTAGCCGACACGTCGTGCCTGTGGCGACTCGGACTGGGTGGCAATTCCCGCTTCACTCGCACAAAGATCCGCAAGCGTGAGACCGGCGAGTCTTTCGTTGGCCGCCGCGTTGCGTTCACCGAGCAGGGCATCAACCGCTTCGAGCCCCGCATCAGGTGCATTACGCGGCCGCAGCACTTCCCCTGTCTCACGCACCAGGTCGAGTACATCGATGATCTTGATCCGCGCCAGGTCGCGTGCCGGCTGGAACCCTGGTGGCTCGGCGACGGTCTGGGTAACGAATCCACCCTGTTCGAGCGGTTCGAGCAAGGTCCACAACATCGGTTCGGGCAATCCCAGCCGGTTGGCGAGCCAGGCAGATGAGCATGGCGGCTGTCCGCGATGGAAACGCCGTGCTAGCAAGTGCAGCACACCCAGCGCATAGCGCTCGCGTTGGCGGATGCTCAGATCGGGATTCGAGGGCCCCTGGACGAGGTACTCGGGATGCTGGTGGTAAAAGGCGAAACTGGCACCGATCAACAGGATCAACCAGCTGAGGAAAAGCCAGATCATGAACAGGATCATGGAAGCGAAGGCTGAGTAGATCGCCGTGTAGCTGCCCGACCCGGCGACGAACGAGGTAAAGGCCCAGCCGGCGCTCTCCCACAGGACACCGGCGACCACAGCACCGACCAGGGCCGAACGCAGGCGGACCCGGGTGTTGGGCACCAGCAGGTAGATGAAACTGAAGGCGGCGATCACCATCAGGTAGGGCAGGAGTCGCGCCCCGTAATCCAGCACGGGGCCTAACAGCACCGCCACCTCTTCGGCCTCGCGACTGCTGGTAACGGTTGCCGTGATGCCGAGTGCCGAGACCAGCAGCAGTGGGCCGACCATGATCACCGACAGGTAGTTGCTGAAACGCTGGCCAAGCGACCGGCTGGTCGCCACCCGCCAGATGGCGTTGAACGCGGCTTCGATTTTCTGGATCAGGGAGATGACGGTAAAGACCAGGAACGCGAGCCCGACCGTGCCAAGCACGTCGGCACGAATGTTCTCGACGAAACCGATGATCCGCCCGGTGATCTCAACCCCCTGCTCTCCCAGGGGTTCGAGCATGTTCAGCAGCAGCGGCTCGACCCGGTAGTGGACGCCGAGCCCCTTGAGTACCGAGAAGCTGACCGCAATCAGCGGCACCAGGGACAACAACGTGGTGTAAACCAGGCTCATCGCCCGCAACGTCGGCTGCCCACCGGAAAGATCGCGGATTACGGCATGGAGGATACGGAGGTAACGCAGCGGGAGGGCACGCCAGTGCGTCAGGGATTCGAGGTCGGGTTCCCAGATCCGACGGTGGGTCGCCGCGGCAAGGTCGGCGATGAATTTCAAGCTGTCACCCTGGAGCGATCAGTGCACTCGTTCTGCTGCGTCATAAATATTGGTGACATAAGTCAATTACAGCAGGGGCCGTACTTCCTATGATCTGAACCGTAGCTCAAGTGCGAGTTGCGAATACCTCCTCCAATATTGGCCCGGCCTCCCCCGCCGGGCTTTTTTTTGTCCGTCCCGCGCTACTTGAACGCCTCGTTCATGAAGTTGTCGCACTTGCGGTAAGGATTGGTGAGGATCACGTTCGAGACTTTGAGTTCGTATTTCGCATTGGGTCCAAGCAACCCGGTGATCAGCCGGATCGGCGCTCCGGCCCCGATCCGCGTGTGCGGCAGGCCGGTGACATCGTAGTTCCAGATCTCCCAGCCCTTGCCGAGACCCGAATCACGTCTGAAGAAGTTCAGGTAGATCCAGGACGGGCCGAGTTCGTTGGGAGTCGCGCCGGTGCAGCCGATACTGCCATCGTCGTACACCTTGAAGTCGGTCGGAGCGGCGCTGTTGCTCTCCTCGTGGTAGACAGTGCAGCTAAAACTGAAGCCGTTCTTACTGGCGAGGGCATGCGCCTCCGCCGCGGAGAAACTGCACTTTTCCGCCCTGGCGGCACCAGAGGCGACGAGCAACGTGGCGGCGAGAGCCAGGCCGATACGGCCGAGCGGTGTGAGGCGGCGAGACTTCTCCATCGTTTTTCTCCTGCATGCCCGGGCACCGTGCCCACGGCCTCCCTTACGTAGTCCGCCCTAAAGATAGCACCTGCACCGCGTGCTAGTGGGCCCATGCGCAAAGTTCAGTTACTGTTCGCTTCGCCAAAAAGCGTAGCTCTGCGTTGGCAAAGCTTGGAATAGGCCCACTATTCCTGCATTTTTCCGCCTTGATCTACACATTTTGGCTGTGCTCCTTAGTTACCGAACTTCACGCATGGCACACTAGCGGTATCGGCGTGCAAAAGGCCCTTTACCCACCTATGGCACCAGCCGGCCACGGCTGGTCCAGGCACGCCTCGACTTGCGCTTCACTCAAGGGAACCTCTGATTAATTCTGAGCGAAGTAGATGGTGATGCAGAATATTCAGATTTGAGGCGCCAAGTGCACGTAATAGCTGGGCTATTGCGCAGCTTGGCAACGAAAAAGCTGGACATTCTGGGCGCCAAATACGAGTTCATGAATTGATCAGAGGCTCCCAAGCAATAGCTACGGCTATTCCTTTCCCTCCAGCCCGACACCTTCGAGCCGGGCGCCGGTGAAGTGGACAAAACCAGACTGACGCGAGACGCCGTCACGCGAGTAGTCGAACTGGTAGATCCGGCACAGGACCAGTCGTCCCATGGCATCGCGGCACGGGCGCATCCGCTGCAGCGCCACCGTCTGCGCGAGAACCTGTACGCCATCGGCCTGACAGGTTGTGCGTGCCGCCAGCGTGGCCCGTTCACGTACCTGCAGGTTCGCATGCCAAAACCAGGCGATCGCCGCCAGGGCGAGCAGCCAGAACAGAGTGGGGTCGACGTACACCGGGTCAGTCTCGACCCGGCCCGCTCACGACGACCACTTCGCGCAGCAGGGACGTGGCGTAGCTACCGGCCGGCAGTTCGAACTCGAGTTCCAGTACACCGTCTTCCAGTGACCAGGCAAGGTCGGCTGCACGGACACGCAGAGCTCGCCGACCCGCCTCGAGACCAAGCCGCTCGAGCCCTTCGCGCCAATTCACGAACGGTTCCAGGAGTCCGTGTTCGAAGACCGCCGCGGCCCGCTCGATCGCCGCGTCGCCACGACCCCAGAGAGGACCACTTGGGTGGATCTCGAGCGTCTCCGGGCGGTCCGGAAGCTCCGGGTCGGCGATATCGCAGATGAAAAAACTGCGGCGACCGTCGAGCACCAGGGGTTCACCGTCCAGTGCCCGCTCCCAGCTGCCGTCATCGATGCGGGCCGCGGCAACGGCGTTGAACAGCAGCGACCGGGCGGCCGACAGGTAGATGCTGCGCTGTTCGCGCTTGACCCGGCGCAGGGTGCCGTCGAGCAGCCGGTGTGCCGCATCGAGGTTGCGCCCCTGGTGGCCAAAACGCTGGGGGCCGAACAGGTTGGGGAACCCGCGCCGGGCGATTTCGCCGAGGCTTTGCACGGCCTGTTCGGTGGCGCCCGCGAGCTCGCGCACGCGTAACCGGAAGCGGTTGCCGGTGAGCGCCCCGCGACGCAGCTTGCGATGGTGACGCACCGCCTCGAGCACCTGCACACCCTCTGCGCCGAGCGCCGACCAGTCGGGCTCGGGACGCCCTGCGAGGCCGACACTGAACCACTGGCGGGTCACGGCGAAGCGGTCCTTGAGTCCAGCGTAGCCGACATCACGCCGCGCCACCCCGGCCAGAGTGGCAAGACGACCGGCGACCCAGGTGGTATTGGCATCGCGTTTCTCCACCCACAGCATGACATGCTCGCCGGCACCGCTCGGCACGAAGCCAAGCTGCTCGTCAACGACAAAGTCTTCCGGGGCTGCACGTACGACACCCTCGACCGGTGGTCCACCGAAGGCGTGGCCATGCGGCTGGCCATCGGGCGTGAGACCCGGCCAGGAAGCAGGAGAATTCACCGCGCGGCTACTCGTCGAGCAAGACAACGGCAAAGGCGGCGATCCCCTCACCGCGCCCGGTGAAACCCATGCCTTCGGTAGTGGTCGCCTTCAGGTTCAGGCGTGGTGGCGCCAGGTCGAGGTCGGCCGCCAGCCGCTGGCGCATGGCCTCGATGTGCGGTGCGAGGCGCGGGGCCTGGGCCACCACGGTCAGGTCGACCGAAGCGATGGCGAAGCGGTGTTCGTCAAGCTGCACCTTGACCCTGCGCAGCAGCACCCGGCTGTCGATGCCGGCATAGGCCGGATCGTCGTCTGGAAAGTGACGCCCAATGTCACCGAGGCCGGCGGCACCAAGCAGCGCATCGCACAAGGCGTGGATCACTACATCACCGTCGGAGTGTGCCTCGAGGCCTTCAGTATGCGGAATCCTGACGCCGCCCAGCACCAGCGGTCGACCGGGTGTGAAGCGGTGTGCGTCTAGACCGTGACCGATACGCATCGTGCCTCCTTCTCTGCCCTGGCCAGGTACCATGCCGCCAGCGCCAGATCCTCGGGGCGGGTGATTTTCAGATTGTCGGCATGACCCTCGACCAGACGCACAGCGTGACCAACCCGCTCGACCGCCATCGCCTCGTCGGTGACCTCCCCCGCGTCGGCCAGGGCCGTGCGCAGCACATCGAAGCGGAACATCTGTGGTGTCTGGGCATGCCACAGGTCGGTACGCGGCACTGTGGCGGTGATGATGCCAGCCGCAGCGCGTTTCAGCGTATCCCCTGTCGGCACCGCCAGGATACCGCCCACCGGATCGTCAGCCAGGGTCGTGAGCAGGCGGTCGAGATCGTCCCGACGCAGGCAAGGTCGGGCCGCGTCGTGCACCAGCACCCAGTCATGATCGGCGGCACGCCTCGTGAGCGCGGCCATACCACAGCGGACCGAGTCGGCCCGCTCGGCCCCACCGTCAACCGTCTCCACAGCAGCCCGTAGCGACGGATCGATCGCAGACCAGTAAGGATCACCGGGCGCCAGCACGACGACCATCCCGGTGATAGCCGAATGGCCGACAAAACGACGCAAGGTATGGGCGAGGACCGTTTCGCCCCCCAGCGTGAGGTACTGCTTGGGCACCTCGGCACCCATCCGCGAACCGGAACCGGCCGCGGGAATGACCACCCAATGGCGAACTGGCGCGGAACCGCTCATTGCGCCTTCTCGCGCCCGGGCGCCGGGGGGGGCGGATCCTCGACCAGCTGGAAGAAGGTCTCGCCCTGGATCACCATGCCCAGTTCGCTACGGGCACGCTCCTCAATGGCGGCCAGCCCCTGGCGCAGGTCGGTCACCTCGGCCTCGAGCGCGGCATTGCGTTCACGCAGATGGGCATTCTCTTCCTGCTGGGCGGTGATCGCCCGGCGCAACTCGCGCACCTCGATCAATCCGCCGTCACCGAACCAGAGCTTGAACTGCAGCACCAGGAACATTACCAGCAGGACCGCGATCAGCGCGCGCATGTCCGTTCCCGGCTACCGCAACCGCGCGGCGCTTCAACCGGCCAGCTGGGGGAAGGCCGCGCGTCCGGCGTAGACGGCCCGGTCACCGAGTTCCTCCTCGATGCGCAGCAGTTGGTTGTACTTGGCGACCCGATCGGTACGCGACAGCGACCCGGTCTTGATCTGGGTGGCGCTGCTGGCGACGCTGAGATCCGCCAGCGTCGTGTCCTCGGTCTCGCCGGAACGGTGCGATATCACCGCCGTGTAACCGGCGGCCGTCGCCATGCGAATCGCCTCGAGAGTCTCGCTCAGGGTGCCAATCTGGTTGAGCTTGATCAGGATCGAGTTGGCGACCCCCCTGTCGATCCCCTCGCGCAGAATCGCTGGATTGGTCACGAACAGGTCGTCGCCGACCAGTTGGATGCGTCCACCGAGACGCTCGGTGAGCAGCTTCCAGCCGTCCCAGTCGCTCTCGTCCATGCCATCCTCGATCGACAGGATCGGGTATTTATCGGCCAGTCCGGCCAAGTAGTCGACAAAACCGGCCGCATCGAGCTGGCGCCCCTCGGAGGCCAGGTCATAGACCCCGTTACGGTAGAACTCCGAGCTGGCGACGTCGAGGCCGAGCCAGATCTCTTCGCCCAGGCGATAGCCGGCCCGGTCGATCGCCTCGATGATCACTTCCAGTGCCGCCTCGTTCGACGGCAGGTCAGGGGCGAAACCACCCTCGTCACCGACCGCCGGGTTGAGCCCACGCCCCTGCAACACCTCGCGCCGGGCATGGAACACCCCCGCGCCGTGCCGCCCCGCCCCGCTCCGGACCGGCGCCCCG
>QNFN01000118.1 GCA_003645555.1 Gammaproteobacteria bacterium
CTACCCGGCTGCTGGCTCGCCGGCGACTGGACCGCGACCGGGCTGCCGGCGACGCTCGACGGGGCCGTCCGCAGCGGGGTACAATCGGCCCGCGCTGTCGCCGCCGCGCTGCGGGCCGGCGACTGACCTCACCCGGAGAGCGACGATGCCCAGCGCACCACCAGACGACTACCGGCCAGCCTCCGACCTGCTCGCCGAGCGGGTAATCCTCGTCACCGGGGCCGGCGACGGCCTCGGCAAGACGGCCGCGCTGACACTGGCCGCTCACGGCGCCACCGTGGTGCTGCTCGGGCACAAAGTGAAGCTGCTGGAGAGAGTCTACGACGCCATAGAGGAGGCCGGTGGGCCGCAGCCAGCGATCTACCCGTTCAACCTCGAGGGGGCAGCCGCGCAGGATTACGAGGAACTCGCTGCACGTATCGGCCAGACGCTGGGTCGGCTCGATGGCCTGCTGCACAACGCCGCCCAGCTCGGCACACTGACACCGATGCGCCTCTACGATCCCGCGACCTGGGGGCGTGTGATGCAGGTCAACGTCAACGCCCCTTACCTGCTGACCCGCGCCTGCCTCGACCTGTTGATGCAAGCCGACGACGCCTCGATCGTCTTCAGTGCCGACCGGGTCGGTCGCCAGGGTCGCGCCTACTGGGGTGCCTATGGCGTCTCGAAATTCGCCGTAGAAGGGATGATGCAGATCCTCGCCGACGAGCATGAGGGGACCAGTCCGGTACGGGTCAACAGCCTCGATCCCGGCGCAGTGCGCACCAGCGGGTACCTTGCCGCCTATCCCGGCATCGACCCGAGCAGCCTGCCGCTGCCGGAAACGGTGATGCCGTGGTACCTCTGGTTGCTCGGTCCAGACAGCGTCAGCGTCACCGGACAGGCGCTTACAGTGCCCGCCGCTGACCTCCCGGTTGTCACCTGACGGCACCCTGATTGTGTGGCGACCCAGCGGGTCGTCACATCAACCCAGGTTTCCATCCAGCGCCGATGATGCCAACTCGCCATGCGCCTGCACGCGTCGCTACGGTGACACGGCCGCTGGACAGAGCCGTCGCAGACAGCAATCGGTACAGGACGGCCTGGGCCGGCAGTTCGCCTTGGCATGGCGAACAATCAGCGCATGGTACTCGTTGAACAGCGCGGCATCGGGCCCGAGAACTTGCTCGAACCCAGCACGCAGCACCTCGTAAGGCTCATCGCCAGCGATCACTCCGAGGCGCACGAACACTCGCCGGGTGTAGGCATCGATGACGAATACCGGGCGGTCGAAAGCGTACAAGAGAATGTCGTCGGCGGTCTCTGGCCCGACTCCGTGCAACTCGAGGAGTTCATCACGCAACCGTTGGGTCGACCAGCGACGCAGGCGTGAGTACTCGCCCTGCTCCAGATACCAGCCGCAAACGGCGCGCAAGCGCCTCGCCTTGACGTTGCAGTAGCCTGACGGCTGCAGCCGGCGCGCCAACTCGTTCGGTGCCAGCGCCAACAGCGCCGCGGGAGTCAGTGCACCCGCCTGCACGAGGTTGGTGATCGCCCGTTCGACGTTGGTCCAGGCGGTGTTCTGGGTCAGCACAGCACCGACGATCACTTCGAACGGGGTGTGTGCCGGCCACCAATGCTGTGGGCCGTAACGAGCAAACAGCCGCCGGTAGACCGCGCGCAACCGGCGCGGCGGCAGCACGACGTGCATCAGGGTCAGTCCCGGAAATTGCTGAACTGTAGCGGCAGGTCGATATCTTCGATGCCGCGCAGCAACGCGATCACTTGTTGCAGGTCGTCACGCTTCTTACCGGTTACGCGCACCTGGTCGCCCTGGATCTGCGCCTGGACCTTCATCTTGGTTGCCTTGATGCGCTTGACGATGTCACGCGCGAGGTCAGTATCCACGCCATGACGTAACGTCACCAGTTGGCGTGCCTGGCGCCCCGATTGCTCGGGTTCACCGATTTCGAGGCAGCCGGTGTCGATCTTCCGCTTGGCCAGCTTGCCGCGCAGCATGTCGAGCATCTGGTTGAGCTGAAAATCGGCCTCGGCGATCACCGTGACCACATGCTCGGCCCGCTCGAAACGGGCATCGACCCCTTTGAAATCAAACCGGGTGCCGACCTCGCGGTTGGCCTGGTCGACGGCATTGGTGACTTCGTGGAGGTCGACTTCGGAGACGATGTCAAACGACGGCATGGCTACTGTGTCCTGGCTCAGTTGGCGGCCTTGCCGCTCCCAGCTTCCCGTTCGGCCTTGTCGCGCCGATCATGCACCACAATGATACTCCGCGTATGAGTCACCACGCCTGCCTCGGTCTCGATGGAGAGCGTGACGATGTAGTGACGGCCGTCACGATCGTTGCCGCGCCGCGACACCTCGAGCAGCGGCGAGACCCGGTAACCGGTCGCGTCTCCGGTGATCTCGAGGGTGCCGCTACCGCTGTATTCCCCGTACTCGTCGTCCACGCTGTAGCTGGCGGAGAGAATCGAACAACCATTCGACAGCCGAATCTCACCGAGCAACTCAATCGAGCGCAATGAATGATTCGGAGCCCAGAGTTCGATTTCATTTCCGGTACCGGCAACGCACTCGGCACCCCCACGGCAGGAACTGCCAACCGTCACCATCAACGTAACACCGTCACCGCGCTGGAAACCGTGCGCGCCACCCGAGACGAAGCCAAAGAGTTGGCCCCGGTACACACCCCCTGCGGCATCAACAGGCACCGTCAGGGTGATATTCCGGCTGGCCGTTTGCGTGAACCATTGCCAGCCCGCTTTGAGGGAACCGAGCCAGTCACCTGGAAGTCCGTGACCTTCGTACCACATGTATGGAGCGATCGCGAAGGCACCTTCGGCGCTTACGTTGTAACTGAACGAAGCGCTCTCACCGGGAGCGAGGGTCAATTCGACCCGATCCGGGCTGTAGGTCGGCGCCGCCAGCACACTGAGCGGTAGCAACATGACCAGCATGGTGACGGTCAGCCGGCTGGCTATAGACATGACGGTGAACCCCATGAATTCAGCAACTTGCGAATTGTACCGCGGTCCATGGGGTCAATTATGTGAACTGGGTCACACTTCTGACACAAACTATCGTTTGCCTGTGAGCAGGGATCAGCGCTTGCGGCGGCTGCGTGACCCGGGCCGGCGTACCGTAGGGTCACCGGCGTGGCGGGCGCGATCAGGACGCGATCTGACAGGCGGTTCCAGACCAGCACTACGGTAGAGTGCGGTCAGCTCGCCAGGAGTCAGTTCGCGCCACTTGCCCGGTCGCAGTTCGCGGGCGAGCCGGACCGGACCGTAACGGACCCGGATCAGCCGGCTGACGGTATGCCCAAGGGCTTCCCAGAGGCGCCGCACCTCGCGCTTGCGTCCCTCGCGCAGGACCACGTGGTACCAGCGGTTGGCGCCGTCGCCGCCGGCCTCGACCACCTGCTCGAAACTGGCCGGACCGTCGTCGAGCTGGATGCCCATGGTCAGTGGACGGCGGTCATCGGGGGTCACCTCACCCAGCACGCGCACCGCGTACTCGCGTTCGACACCACTCGACGGGTGCATCAGGTGGTGGGCCAGGGTGCCGTCGGTGGTCAGCAGCAACAGACCGGCCGTATTGATGTCCAGGCGACCAACCGGGATCCAGCGCCCGGCCTGGATCGACGGTAGCGAGGAGAAGACCGTCTGCCGGCCCTCGGGATCGCTGCGCGTCACCAGTTCGCCGACCTGCTTGTGGTAGGCAATCACGCGGGGTGACTGGCGGGTGGCGCGCTCCACTGGCAGTGGGCGACCGTCGAGGCAGATTTTTTCGCTGCCAGTCACCCGCTGGCCGAGCGTGGCCGTCACGCCGTCGACCGTGACGCGCCCGGCACGGATCCAGCCCTCGATCTCGCGTCGCGAACCATGGCCAGCCTGTGCCAGCAGCTTTTGCAAGCGCTCAGGCGGATTGGGAGGGGGCGTGGGATGTTTCAGTGGAGGTGCTCGTCATCGGGACGCTCAGGAGCGCCACCTTCCGACTCGGTGACGGCCGTATCGGTGCCGGCTTCCACCACGACATCTTCAGCAGCTGCCGCTAGCTGATCGCCACCCTCCTCCACGCTGTCACCATCCTCGTTCTGCTCAGCTTCGGCTTCGGCCGCAGCTTCGACCAGTTCGCGCAACTCGGGATCGAAGGCATCGAGATCGACCTGTGGTGGCACTTCGTCCTCAAGTGCAAGCTCGGCATTGATACTGTCGATATCGCGCAGTTCAGACAGGGTCGGCAGATCATCGAGGTTCTTGAGCCCGAAATAATCGAGGAACTTGTGCGTGGTGCCGTACATTCCCGGCTTGCCGGGGACATCCCGGTGGCCAACGACACGCACCCATTCACGTTCAACCAGGGTGCGCATGATCGAACTGGCTATGGTCACACCGCGCACGTCCTCGATCTCACCCCGGGCGATCGGCTGTCGGTAGGCAATCAGGGCGAGGGTCTCGAGCAGAGCCCGCGAGTAGCGGCTCGGGCGCTCATCCCAGAGCCGCGAGACCCACTCCGTCAGTTCCGGACGCGACTGGATACGATAGCCACTGCCGACCTCGACCAGCTCGATGCCACGTTCGGCGTAGTCGGCGGTCAAGGCCAGTAGCGCCACGCGCATAGCGGCACGTTCCGGGGCCTCGCCCTCGGGAAAAAGCCTGGTCAACGCATCGAGGTCGAGTGGCCGACCCGCGGCGAGCAGTGCCGCCTCAAGGATGTTCTTCAGCTGATCCTGTTCCATCGTCTCTCTCTGCCAGGCAGGTACGGGGCCGACCTCACGCCTCCTCCAACGGGGTTTCTCTGGAGGCTTCATGGCCAGTGACGCGCACGTGCAGTGGGCCAAACGGCTCCGCCTGCGCGATCTCGATCAATGTCTCTCTAAGCAGTTCAAGGATCGCCAACATCGACACGACCACACCGGCCCGTCCCTCCTCTGGAGCGAAGAGTTGACTGAACTCGGTGAACTGCTCGTGGCGCAGTTGGCTCAGCAGTGTCGACATGCGCTCGCGTACCGACAACGGCTCGCGCTCGATCTGATGGTGCGAGAACATCTCGGCCCGACGCAACACCAGGGCCAGTGCACCAAGCAGTTCTCTGAGCTCGACTTCGGGCTCGACCCGGTTGATCTTGCGCGCGGCCACCTCGACCTCGGCCGGAAAAACGTCACGCCCGAGGCGCGGCAGGCCCTCAAACTCATCGGCCGCCTGCTTGAAACGCTCGTATTCCTGCAGGCGACGCACCAGTTCGGCACGCGGGTCATCCTCGTCATCATCGGCCGAGGGCGCTCGCGGCAGCAGCATGCGCGACTTGATCTCGGCCAGCATCGCCGCCATCACCAGGTACTCGGCGGCAAGTTCGAGGCGGAACTCCTTCATCACGTCGACGTACTTCATGTACTGACGCGTGATCTCGGCAATCGGAATGTCGAGAACGTCGAGGTTCTGGCGTCGTATCAGATAGAGCAGCAGATCGAGTGGCCCCTCGAAGGCGTCGAGAAACACTTCGAGTGCGTCGGGTGGAATGTAGAGATCGCGCGGCAGCTGGGTGACCGGCTCACCCTGGACGATAGCAAACGGCATCTCCGACTGCAGTGGCTGCATCTCTGGATGCTCCTGTCCGCCTTCGTCAGCCATCATGCACTCCTGAAGCCATCATCAGCGGTAGCTCAATCCCATCGCCTCACGCACATCCTCAAGTGTCTCACGTGCCTCGTCGCGCGCCTTCTCGCACCCTTCGGCGATGATCGCCTGCACCGCAGCCGGATCGGCGCTGTAGTCAGCTGCCATGGTGCGCATCGGCTCAAGTTCGGCCTGCACCGCGGCGATGATCGGCGCCTTGCAGTCGAGGCAGCCAATACCGGCCGTGGTGCACCCTTCGCGCACCCAGTCACGGGTCTTTTCATCGCTGTAGATTTCGTGGAACTGCCACACCGGGCACTTGGCCGGATCACCCGGGTCGTTGCGTCGTACCCGCGCCGGATCGGTGGGCATGGTGCGGATCTTCCGATCGACCTCCTCGGCCGACTCGCGCAGGGTGATGGTGTTGCCGTAGGACTTCGACATCTTCTGGCCGTCGAGGCCTGGCATCTTCGCCGCCGGCGTCAGCAAGGCCTGCGGCTCAGGCAAAATCGCCCTGCCGCCGCCGTCGAGGTAACCGAACAGTCGCTCGCGATCGCCGAGACTGATGTTCTGCTGCGATTCGAGTAACGCGTGAGCCACCTGCAGCGCCTCGGCGTCACCCTGCTCCTGGTAGCGCTTGCGTAGCGTGTTGTAGAGCTTGTTGTTCTTTTTACCCATTTTTTTCGCGGCCGCTTC
>QNFN01000119.1 GCA_003645555.1 Gammaproteobacteria bacterium
AGACCCGACCGAGGCTGGAGAAGCAGAGGATGGTGTCATGCGTGTTGGCGATGAACAGTCGGTCGATGAAGTCTTCATCCTTCATCTTGGTCGCCGATTTCCCCTTGCCGCCCCGGCGCTGTGCCCGGTAGTCATCGAGCGACTGAATCTTGGCGTAGCCGGCATGTGACAGGGTGACAACCATGTCCTGTTCGGTGATCAGGTCCTCGAGGCTGAGGCCCACGTGGTGGGCGATGATCTCGGTACGCCCCGCATCGGCATAGCGCTCGCTCACCTCCACCAATTCGGTGCGGATCACTTCCATCAGTCGCACCGGACTGGCGAGGATCAGGCCGAGCTCGTTGATACGCACGACGATCTCACGGTACTCGTTGACGATCTTGTCTTTTTCGAGCCCGGTCAGGCGATGCAGGCGCAGGTCGAGAATGGCCTGGGCCTGCTGTTCGGAAAGCCAGTAGCCGCCGTCGTGCAGCCCGCAAGCCTCTGGCAGACCGTCGGGTCGGGTCTGGCCATCGCCGGCACGTTCGAGCAGTTCGGTGACCACGCCCGGCGCCCAGGCCCGGGCCACCAGCCCCTGCTTGGCGTCGGCCGGGCTTGGCGAGGCCTTGATCAGCGTGATGACATCATCGATGTTGGCCAGCGCAACGGCCAGCCCTTCCAGGAGGTGGGCCCGTTCACGCGCCTTGCGCAAATCGTACACCGTGCGTCGGGTCACCACCTCGCGGCGGTGCTGAATGAACGCCTCGAGCAGCTGCTTGAGGTTGAGTAGCTGTGGCTGACCGTCGCGCAGTGCGACCATGTTGATGCCGAACACGTTCTGCAGCTGGGTATGCTGGAACAGGTTGTTCAACACCACCTCGGCTACTTCGCCACGACGTAATTCGACGACCACGCGCAGGCCATCCTTATCCGACTCGTCACGCAGCTCGGCGATGCCCTCGAGCTTCTTCTCCTTGACCAGCTCGGCGATCTTCTCGATCAGCCGCGCCTTGTTGACCTGGTACGGCAACTCGGTGAAGACGATGGCTTCGCGCCCGCTGCGCACGGTCTCGAAGAGGTGGCGCGCACGCATGTAGATGCGACCACGACCGGTGCGGTAGGCCTCGTCGATACCACTGGCACCATTGATGATGCCGGAGGTCGGGAAGTCGGGACCCGGCACATGCTGCATCAGGCCATCGATATCGATGGCCGGGTCATCGATCAACGCCAGGCAGGCCGCGATCACCTCGCCGAGATTGTGCGGTGGAATATTGGTCGCCATGCCGACCGCAATACCGGCCGAACCGTTGACCAACAAGTTCGGTATCCGGGTCGGAAAGACCGTCGGTTCGCGTTCCGACTCATCGTAGTTGGCTACGAAGTTGACTGTCTCCTTGTCGAGGTCGGCCAGCAGTTCATGTGCCAGCCGCGACATACGCACTTCGGTGTAGCGCATCGCCGCCGGGGCATCGCCGTCGACCGAACCGAAATTGCCCTGACCGTCGACCAGCATGTAGCGCAGCGAAAACGGTTGTGCCATGCGCACGATGGTGTCGTAGACCGCCGAGTCGCCATGCGGGTGGTACTTACCGATGACGTCACCGACGACGCGCGCCGACTTCTTGTAGGCCTTGTTCCAGTCATTGCCGAGCACGCTCATGGCGTAAAGGACGCGGCGGTGGACCGGCTTGAGACCATCGCGGGCGTCCGGCAGGGCGCGGCCGATGATGACGCTCATGGCGTAGTCCAGGTAGGACTGCTCCATCTCGTCTTCGAGGTTGACCGGAAGGACTTCCTTGGCGAAATCTGCCATCGAGGTGAGCTCTCCGTGGCGCTGAATGGCGCGGTGCAATAACGGCTCTGATAAGCCGCCTATTCTACACCACAGTGCCGCCCAAGCGCATCAGCCGATCGGGCCTCTGGCGGCCATAGAAGGCGCCTGAGGGCCCGGCACGGATTTCGTAGCGTAAGTTTTCGCATTCGGCAAGTGCGAAATGGGAGGATTTCAGCCTCAGCTCCCGAACAGCGCCTCGATCCCTTCGCAGCTTGGCGAGATGACCACGCCGCGTTCAGTGACCAGGGCATCGACCAGATCCGCCGGAGTCACGTCGAATACCGGGTTCCAGGCTTCCACGCCCGGCGCGGCGATCCGTTGTCCGGCGCAGCCGAGCACCTCCGCCGCAGGACGCTGCTCGATCGGGATCTGTGTGCCATCGGTGGCCGCGCGATCGATGGTGCTGGTCGGGGCGACGACCATGAAGCGGACGCCATGGTGACGGGCGAGCACCGCCAGGCCGTAAGTGCCGATTTTGTTGGCGACATCACCATTGGCGGCCACCCGGTCGGCGCCGACGATGACCCATTTCACGTGACCTTCACGAAGCAGTGCGGCGGCCGCCCCTTCGCATAACAGCGTCGTCGGAATACCGTCATGGGCCAGTTCCCAGGCCGTCAGCCGGGCTCCTTGCATCCAGGGTCTGGTCTCGTCGGCAAAGACATGATCGATGCGGCCGTCGGCATATCCCTGGCGGATGACGCCGAGCGCGGTACCGAACCCGGCGGTGGCCAGGGCGCCGGCGTTGCAATGGGTCAACACCGCACCGTTGTCGAGCAGGTCCGCGCCGAGGCGCCCCATCGCCCGGTTAGCGGTGACATCCTCATCCTCGATCGCCCGTGCCTCCTTCAGTAGCACGGGTTCCGGGTCGGCTGCACCCGTGGCGATTCCTCGCATGCGCTCGATCGCCCAGTGCAGGTTTATGGCCGTCGGTCGTGCCGCGACCAGGGTCGCCAAATCGTTCTCGAAACCGCACCGCCACCGTTCCGGGTCGGCGGCGTAGCGCCGCCGCGCCGCGAGCACGGTGGCATAGGCCGCGGTGACGCCGATTGCCGGCGCTCCGCGCACCACCATGTCGCGGATCGCCGCGGCGACCACTTCGGGATCATCGTAGTCAAGGTAGATCTCATGCTCAGGGAGTTGCCGCTGATCGAGCAACCAAAGCCGATTATCACGCCAGACGATGGGACGGATGGGTTCAGGGGCGGACGTGGTCATGGCTCGTTCCCGGGAGCGGTGGCAATTGCGGAGGGCGCAGTTTAGCGGTTGCCCACACCCGACGCAGCGACTTGGCGGCTGAGGTCGACCGTTTGGCGCGCCCGGTCAAGCTCCAGTCGTGACAACTCTCTACCGTGGCTTACGGGCTCAGGTACCCGGTGGCTACAAGGCATGAATTCCATGCACAAATATTCACGACGACTTGCGGCACGTCTCGGCTTTACGCTGCTGTTCGTCGTTTTGACCGTCGGTTGCAGCACGCTCGATCTACGTGAGACCGAGCCCGGCGTCGCGGCCCAGAAGGTCGGCTACTGGATCAAGATGCCCAAGAAAGAGAGTGGCAGCATGATCTTCGGGGTACGCATTCCCTGGTAGCCAGGACGCCAGAGCAGGTGACCGCATTGTCGACCGCATGCAACAATCGGCACGCCTTCGCCAGGATGACCACGGATGCAACCGATCGATACCCTGCTCTGCGCTCGCTGGATCGTACCGATCGAACCGCGCGACACGGTCCTCGAGAATCATGCGGTGGCCATCGCCGATGGCCGCATCGTCGCCCTGTTGCCGCGTGCCGAGGCAGAAACACGCTACCAGCCACACACAACAATTGATCTTGGCCAGCACGCCCTGCTGCCGGGACTGGTCAACGCCCACACCCATGCCGCGCTGACCCTGCTGCGCGGCCTGGCCGATGATCTGCCGCTGATGCGCTGGCTGCAGGAGCACATCTGGCCAGCCGAGCAGCGCTGGGTCAGCGAGGAGTTCGTGCGCGATGGCACCCGCCATGCGGTAGCCGAAATGCTGCGTAGTGGCACCACCTGTTTCAACGACATGTACTTCTTTCCGGACATCACTGCCCGCACCGCATCGGCGGCGGGAATCCGTTCAGTGGTCGGCTTGATAGCCATCGATTTTCCCACCGTCTGGGCCGCCGACGCCGATGAATATCTCGACAAGGGACTCGCGGTGCATGACGAGTTTCGTCACGACACCCTGGTGCGCACCGCTTTCGCCCCACATGCGCCCTACACGGTCTCCGACGGCCCGCTGGAGCGCATCCGCGTGCTTGCCGATGAACTCGACATTCCAATCCACATGCATGTGCACGAAACCGCTCATGAGGTCGCCGAAGCGGTCGAAAAACACGGCGAGCGCCCGCTGGCACGCCTGGCACGGCTCGGTCTGCTGTCGCCATCGCTGCTCGCCGTGCACATGACCCAGCTCGACGATGACGAAATCGACCAGGTCGCCGATGCCGGAGTCCGCGTGGTCCACTGCCCGGAATCGAATCTGAAGCTCGCCAGCGGCTTCTGCCCGGTGTCGCGCTTGCAGGCCGCCGGAGTAACGGTCGCGCTTGGTACCGACGGGGCCGCGAGCAACAACGATCTCGACATGTTCGGTGAACTGCGCAGCGCAGCGCTGTTGGCCAAGGCGGTCTCCGCCGATGCCAGTGCGTTGCCGGCAGTCCGTGCGCTGGAGATGGCGACCCTCGACGGTGCGCGAGCCCTTGGCTGGGATGACGACATCGGTTCGTTGCGGCCAGGCAAGGCCGCTGACCTGGTCGCGGTCAGGCTCGACGGCATCGAGACCGAGCCGCTCTACCATCCGTTGTCGCAGATCGTCTATGCACTTGATCGTGGCCGGGTCAGTGACGTCTGGGTAGCTGGCCAACACCAGCTGCGCGACCGTCGCCTGACGACTCTTGATGAAGAGGAGATCCTGGCCAGCACGCGCCGCTGGAGTGAGCGTATCGGGGCCAGTGATGCCGCGGCTGGTGTCGAGTGATGAACCTGGCGCCGGGTCTATAATCGCGGCCTTGCCAACCACCGATGACAGCAACATGAGTGAGCAGACCACCAACGTCGATCCCGCGGAGATCGCCAAGTTCGAAGCCCTCGCCTCGCGCTGGTGGGACCCGGAGAGCGAGTTCTGGCCACTGCACCGGATGAACCCGACCCGGCTCGACTATCTCGACGATCATGTCGGGCTGGCCGGCAAGCGGGTCCTTGATGTCGGTTGTGGTGGCGGCCTGCTGAGCGAGGCGATGGCGCAGCGTGGGGCAATAGTGACCGGTATCGATCTGGGCGAGGCGCCGCTGTCGGTGGCACGCCTGCACCAGCTCGAATCGAAGGTCGAGGTCGACTACCGGCACATCTCGGCCGAGGAACTGGTCACCGAGGAGGCCGGCAGCTACGACATCGTCACCTGCATGGAGTTGCTCGAGCACGTGCCCGAACCCGACTCAACCATTCGTGCCTGTGCGCGGCTGCTCAAACCGGGCGGATGGGCGGCTTTCTCGACCATCAACCGGACGCCCCAGGCGTGGCTGTTTGCCATCGTCGGTGCCGAGTACGTGCTCAACATGCTGCCACGGGGCACCCACCAGTTCGAACGCTTCATCCGCCCGGCGGAGCTGGCACGCTGGGCCCGGGTCGCGGCCCTCGAGGCACGCGAAGTGGTGGGCATGCGTTTCAATCCCCTGGCGCGGAGTTTCCGCATCGCCCCGCCGACCGACATCAACTACATCGCCCTGTTCCAGCGCGAGAGCTGAGCCATGTCCGAGTCACGCTGCCGCGCCGTCCTGTTCGATCTCGACGGGACCCTGGCCGACACCGCACCCGACCTGGCGGGTGCACTCAATGCCCTGCTCGCAGAACTCGGGGAGAGTCGGCTCCCGTTCGCGGACATCCGGCCGCACGTCTCACACGGCGCCCGGGCGATGATCGGGTTCGCCTTGAACCTGCAACCCGATGATGAAGGCTACGCTCCACTCCATCGCCGTTTTCTTGAGATCTACAGTGCCGGCCTTGCTGAGCAGACCGTGCTGTTCGATGGCATGGAGGAGCTGTTGCTGGCGGCCGAAGCCCACGGCATGCCGTGGGGTGTGGTGACCAACAAACCGGCCCGGTTGACCGATCCGTTGATGGCGGCACTCGAACTGACCGGGCGTGCCGGCTGCATCGTCAGTGGCGACACCACGGCACACGCCAAGCCACATCCGGAACCGTTGCTGCACGCCAGTCGGTTGATCGGCGTACCGCCTGAGGCGTGCCTGTTCGTCGGCGATGCCGAGCGTGATATCGAGGCCGGGCGTCGTGCCTGCAGGCGCACCCTGGTCGCACGCTTTGGCTACCTGGGAGCCGACGACCGTCCCGACGCATGGGGGGCAGCCGGAATCGTCGACAGCCCGGCGGAAATCCTGGGGTGGCCGGTGGCCGCCGGCTGAAGAACGTCGTCCAGCGTGGGGCCAGGACGGCAGCC
>QNFN01000120.1 GCA_003645555.1 Gammaproteobacteria bacterium
CTCGGCTCGACGGTGACGAACATGATTTCTACCAGGCCAAGCTCGACACGGCGCAATTTTTCATGGCCCGGCTGCTGCCGCAGAGCGGGGCGCTGTTCGCGGCGCTGATGAGCGGAGCCGCGTCGGTGATGCGTTTCGACGCCAACCAGTTCTGACCGTTCGCGACCCTTTCGATGGCCGCCATCATCCTGCCGGTCGGCGGCGTGGTTACTCTAGAATGGGCATGACTGAAAAGACGAGGTGAGCGGGATGGAACGTGAGTCGATGGAGTTCGATGTGGTGATCGTCGGTGGCGGTCCGGCGGGGTTGTCGGCGGCCTGCCGGCTGAGGCAGCTGGCGGCGGAAGCGGAACACGAACTCTCCGTGGTCGTACTCGAGAAGGGTGCCGAGATTGGTGCCCATATCCTCTCCGGCGCGGTCATAGAGCCGCGCGCCCTCGATGAGCTGTTTCCCGACTGGGAAGAGCAGGGCGCCCCGTTGTTGACTCCGGTGACGACCGACGAGGTCTACTTCCTGAAATCGCCCGACAAGGCGGTCAAGGTGCCCAACGCCCTGGTGCCTAAACCGATGCACAACGACGGCAACTACGTCGTCAGTCTCGGCAATGTCACCCGCTGGCTCGGCGAGCAGGCCGAGACGCTCGGGGTCGAGATTTTCCCCGGCTTTCCGGCCGCCGAGGTGATTTTCAACGACGACGGCAGTGTCGGTGGCGTGATTACTGGCGACATGGGGGTCGGAACCGACGGTGAGCCGAAAGACGGTTTCGAGCCCGGCATGGAACTGCGTGCGAAGTACACCCTGTTCGCCGAGGGGTGTCGTGGCCATCTCGGCAAGCAGTTGATATCCAGGTTTGGTCTCGATACCGACGCCGATCCGCAGCATTACGGTGTCGGCCTCAAGGAGCTTTGGGACATCGATCCGGCCAGGCACAAGCCCGGACTGGTGGTCCACGGTGCCGGCTGGCCGCTGACCGAGAGCGGCAGTTCCGGTGGCTTCTTCCTCTATCACCTCGAAGGCAACCAGGCGGTGGTTGGACTGATTGTCGATCTCAACTACGCCAATCCGCACCTCAGCCCGTTCGATGAGTTCCAGCGTATGAAACACCATCCGCTGTTCGCCGAACACCTGAAGGGCGGTAAACGGGTCGCCTACGGCGCCCGCGCCATCACCAAGGGTGGCCTGAACGCGCTCCCGAAAATGACCATGCCAGGGGCCCTGCTGCTGGGTTGCAATGCCGGTACGCTCAACTTTTCCAAGGTCAAGGGTACCCACACGGCGATGAAGTCGGGGTTGGTTGCCGCCGAGACGGTATTCCAATCCCTCAAGAGCGGTGACGACGGGGGCCAGGAGCTGACGGCTTTCAGCGAGGCGTTCAAGGCATGCTGGGCCTGGGACGAACTGCACCGCAGCCGCAACTTCGGGCCAGCGATGCACAAGTGGGGGCCGTACCTGGGCGGAGCGTTCAACTACATCGACCAGAACTGGTTCGGGGGCAAGCTGCCGATCACCCTGCACGACACCTCGAAGGATCACGAGCAGCTGAAGCCGGCGGCCGACGCCAGGAAGATCGATTATCCGAAACCGGACGGCAAGCTGAGCTTCGACAAGCTCTCCTCGGTGTTCATCTCCAATACCAATCATGAGGAAGACCAGCCGGTCCACCTGCAACTCGTCGATGCGGCTGTGCCGATCACGGTCAACCTGGCGATCTACGATGCACCCGAGCAACGTTACTGTCCGGCGGGGGTGTATGAGATCATGACCGAGGACGACGGTGGTGAGCCACGGTTGCAGATCAACGCCCAGAACTGCGTCCACTGCAAGACCTGCGACATCAAGGATCCGAGCCAGAACATCATCTGGGTCACCCCCGAAGGCGGCGGTGGGCCGAATTACCCGAACATGTGATCCGGAGCGGCGCTCACGGACCGTCGAGGAGGCTGTGACGATGCTGTTTCGCCAACTTTTCGATGACACATCGTCCACCTACACGTACCTTGTCGCCGACCTGGTGTGGCACCAGGCGGCATTGATCGACCCGGTGCGCGAACAGGCCGAGCGCGACCTGGCGCTGCTCGACGAACTGGGGTTGAACCTGGCCTGGGTGCTCGAGACCCATGTCCATGCCGACCACATTACCGCCGCGGCCCACCTGCGAGAGGTGACCGGTGCCGCTGTCGGCTATGGAGTTGGCAGTGGCGTGGGCTGTGCCGAGAGGCTGTTCGCCGATGGTGACGAGATCGAGATCGGTGACGAGCGGATCAGGGTGTTGGCTACGCCCGGTCATACCGATGGCTGTGTCAGCTACCTCTGGCGTGACCGGGTTTTCACCGGAGATGCGCTGCTGATTGGCAGTTGCGGACGGACCGATTTCCAGGAGGGGGACGCCGGGCGGCTCTACGAGAGCATCACCGACAGGTTGTTCACGCTGCCTGGAGAGACCCTGGTCTACCCGGCCCACGATTATGTCGGCCGCCGCGTCAGTTCCATCGCCCAGGAACAAGCTACCAACGAATTTGCCGGCGGTGATGTCGACCGCGAGGCCTTCATCATGGCGCTCGCCGGTATGAAGCTCGAGCCGCCGCGCCTGATCGACGTGGCCGTATCTGCGAATCGTCACTGTGGGCGATCCGGTGAGAGCTGAACCCGGTTTTCGACAGGGCTGGGGGCGGCCATGTCAGCGTCGTTTTCTTTTGACACTAACTGCCCATAAAGATTAAGATTCGTCGCTTATGCGCGCGGCATTGCCGGACCTGATCGAACCTGCTCTCCTGGCGGAGAAAGGGGCGCGACTCGATGGCCGGGTCGCGCTTGGACAGATGGAGCGGCTAACGCCGCTGATCGCCAGTGAGCCGGGCGAGGCTTGGGTCGAGCTGGCATTCAGTATTGATGCCGAGGGCCTGCGTACGGTCCATGGTCGAGTGCGGGCGGAGGTGGCATTGCGTTGCCAGCGCTGCCTGCAGCCGGTGCCGGTGGCGATCGACAGCGAGTTCCATCTCGCGGTCGTCACTTCGGTGACTGAAGAGCGGCGTTTGCACGGAGGGCTCGAGCCCATCGATTGCAGTGCCGGACCGGTGGCGACGGCGCGCCTGGTCGAGGATGAGATCCTGCTCGGCTTGCCATTGGTCGCCAGTCATCCGGATGCCGGATGCAACGACATGATGGCCCGTTGGCAGGGTAAGAAGGACGTGGCGGCTGAAAACCCGTTCAGCGTCCTGCGGAATTGGCAAGACAAGCGGCGCGACGACTGAAAGCGACCGCAGGAGAGAGACGGCATGGCTGTTCAACAGAATCGCAAGACCCGGTCCAAGCGTGGTATGCGCCGCGCCCACGACGCCCTTGGTGCACCGACCTTCTCGACCGATCAGACGACCGGCGAGACCCACCTGCGCCACCACGTCAGCCCTGACGGCTACTATCGTGGCCGCAAGGTGGTTGCTGACAAAGACGAGGATTGACGCTTTTCGCGTTGCCTCTGATGCATGGAATCCGGTCGACTTTCGCCGGCCCGGCCCGTTGAGCGCCCGATGAACCAGTCGGTCACAATCGCCCTCGACGCGATGGGTGGCGACCACGGTACCTCGATTATCGTTCCGGCGGCGCTGGAGATCCTTGGCCGCCATCAGGACGTCAGCCTGATTCTCGTCGGCGACCAGACCGAACTCGAGACGCGTTGCGGCGACAGTACGACGCGCTTCGGCGAGCGGCTGCGCATCCATCATGCGACCCAGCAGGTGGGTATGGATGAATCGCCGGCGGCCGCGTTGCGTGGCAAGAAAGATTCCTCCATGCGGGTCGCCATCGACCTGGTCAAGAACGGCGAGGCCGATGCCTGTGTCAGCGCCGGCAACACCGGTGCGCTGATGGCGACCGCCCGCTTCGTACTCAAGACGCTACCCGGTATCGACCGCCCGGCGATTATCTCCGCCATGCCATCGATCCGTGGACACACTCATGTTCTTGATCTCGGCGCCAATATCGATCTTGATTCCGGTCAGCTGTTCCAGTTGGCGGTTATGGGGGCCACCCTGGTGCGTGCCATCGACAACATCGATCGCCCCCGGGTTGGACTGCTCAACGTCGGTGCTGAGGAGATCAAGGGCAACGATGGGGTCAAGCAGGCGCACGCGCTGCTCACCGCCAGCTCGCTGAACTACATCGGCTTCGTCGAGGGTGACGACGTCAGCACCGGTGATGTCGATGTCATCGTCTGCGATGGCTTCGTAGGCAACGTCGCGTTGAAGACCAGCGAAGGGCTGGCCTCCATGATCAGCCACTTCATGCGCGAGGCCTTTTCCCGCAACCTGTTGACCCGCCTGGCTGGCCTGGTGGCAATGCCGGTGCTGCGTAATTTCAAGCGTCGCATCGACCCGCGCCGCTACAACGGTGCCAGCCTGATCGGCCTGCAGGGCATCGTCATCAAGAGCCACGGTGGTGCCGATACATTTGCTTTCGTCAATGCCATCGAGATCGCCCGCATCGAGGTGGCCAAGGCGGTGCCGCAGACTATCGGTGAGGAGATCGGTCACCTGCTGGAGGCGACGGGGACCACATGAAGCGTGCCCGCGTCATTGGTACCGGCAGTTACCTCCCCGAGCGGGTGATGACCAATGCCGATATCGAGCAGCTGGTCGAGACTTCGGATGAGTGGATCCGTGACCGCACCGGCATCCGCGAGCGGCGCATTGCGGCGGAGGGGGAGACCACCTGCGACCTCGCCGAGAAGGCCGCGCGACGTGCTCTCAAGGCCGCCGGTGTTGCGCCACGCGACATCGACCTGATCGTTATCGGCACGACCACCGCCGACCAGATCTTTCCCAGCACCGCTTGTCTGCTACAGGCGCGGCTCGGGATTCACGGACCGGCGGCATTTGACGTGCAGGCGGTCTGCACCGGTTTTATCTATGCCCTCAGCGTGGCCGACCAGTTCATCCGCACCGGAGCCGCCACCACCGCGTTGGTGATCGGTGCCGAGACCATGTCCCGCATCATCGACTGGAAGGATCGTGACACCTGTGTCCTGTTCGGCGACGGTGCTGGTGCCGTGGTGCTACGCGCCGATACCAAGCCGGGAATCCTCTCGACCCACCTGCACGCCGACGGCAAGCACGCCGGCCTGTTGCAGGTTCCGGGTGGCATCTCCGGCGGTTACGAGGATGGCCGCGACCCCTACCTGAGGATGCAGGGCAGTGAGGTGTTCAAGATGGCCGTCACCACCTTGAGCCGGATCGTCGACGAGACGCTGGAGGCCAACGGCCTGTCGCGCGAGGATATTGACTGGCTGATTCCGCACCAGGCCAACAACCGCATCCTCGCCGCCACGGCGCGCAAGCTCAGGCTGCCGATGGAGCGGGTCATCAACACCGTTGCCGAACACGGCAATACCTCGGCCGCGTCGGTGCCGATGGCACTCGATGTCGGGGTGCGCGATGGCCGCATCGAGCGAGGGCAGTTGCTGTTGCTCGAGGCTTTTGGTGGCGGCTTCACCTGGGGCTCGGCCCTGATTCGCTATTGAAACAACCACTCGGATCACGCTGAGGAGAACCTATGAGCGAGCAGGTACTGCAAGGCGAAATTGCCCTGGTCACCGGCGCGAGCCGTGGCATCGGCCGGGCGATCGCGCTCGAACTGGGCCGTCTTGGCGCTACCGTAGTTGGCACGGCCACCAGCGAAGCGGGTGCCACGGCGATTGGTGAGGCGCTGGCCGAAGCCGGTATCGAGGGCGGCGGGCTGCGGCTCGACGTTGCCGATCCGGACTCGGTCAAGCATTGCCTGGCGGAGATGGTCGCGCGTCACGGCACACCAACCGTGCTGGTCAACAACGCCGGCATCACCCGCGACGGTCTGTTGATGCGCATGAAGGACGACGACTGGGATGCGATCGTCAACACCAACCTGTCGTCTGTCTTCCGTATGAGCAAGGCGTGCCTGCGCGGCATGATGAAGGCGCGACGCGGGCGTATCGTCAATATTGCCTCGGTGGTGGGTGCCATGGGCAGTGCCGGGCAGAGCAACTACGCGGCGGCCAAGGCCGGCATGGCCGGCTTCGCCAAATCGCGGGCCCGCGAAGTCGGTTCCCGCGGCATCACAGTCAACACCGTGGCCCCTGGTTTCATGGATACCGACATGACCCGTGCGCTCGACGATACCCAGCGTGACGCACTGTTCACCCAGATTCCGCTCCACCGGCTCGGTCAGCCTGAGGACATCGCGGCAGCGGTCGCCTTTCTCTGCTCACCGGCA
>QNFN01000121.1 GCA_003645555.1 Gammaproteobacteria bacterium
GCCAGGCAGTTCGAACTCGCGCTTGATGCCGTCGCGGAGTTGTCTCCTCCGGGCCCGCCCGAGGGCACCCGCCGCCTCGGCGTTGCCGCCGCACAATTACACGGCCTGGCGATTGCCACCAGCCAGCGCATCCCGCGCCACGAGGTAGCCAGGCGAATCGCCGAGTTGCCATTACCGATCGGCTGGTTGGATGATGACCGCGAGGCCTGCGGCCTGGTGCTTGCCGGACTGCGCCGGCGCAGGCTGGAACTCAACGAGCGCGACCTCGACAGCTGCCGGGCGGTGACCCTGGCGGCCCGCCTGCTCAGCCTGCTTGATGCCTTTGCGCCTCCGGGTTCGCCGCTTCCGGAACTGGAAATCACTGTGACCGCCGGCCTGCTGATGTTCTCCATCACCTCGACTCCCGTAAAGGTGCATCGGCCGGGCCGGCAACTGGCAGAGACCCTCGGCGTACCGGTCGCGATCAGCCCCGGGTAGGTGTTGTCACCTTCACTGGTGGTCGGTAGCGAACCCAGCGCTGCTGACGGCGATCCATCAACTCCTGCCACTGCCGTTCACTGTCGAGCGTGAACAGGCTGTCGGCATCGGCCGGCAGCACCCGCCAGTCACCGCGCTCAATCTCACCACCGAGTTGCCCGGGAGCCCAGCCGGCATGGCCAAACAGCAAACGCACCTCGCTGTCGTTGCTGCCGGCAAGCAGCCGTTCGACCAGAAGGGCCGGATTGCTACCGTAGGAGACCTCCTCAAGCACCTGTTTCGCCCCATCGGGCACGTGCCGAGCACGTAGCAGCCAGAGCAGTCCGTCGCGTCCCACCGGTCCACCGAAATAGAGGCGCAACTCACGCGAGCGAACCCCGGGCAGGTCGGGCAGCAACTCTTCTGCTGGTACCTCCAGCGGCCGATTGACGATGACCCCGAGGCTGCCGCCAGGGCCGTGCTCGAGCAGCAGGATGACCGTCTCACGCCACAGCGGATGCCCCACCTGGGATGTTGCCAACAGGTACATGCCGCGTTGCGGTGACGGATCCGCCTGAACCGTGGCCGTCAGAATGAGCAGCAGGACAAAACCGGCACTCGACCATCTAGGTGACAGACGATGGCTCACCACCAGCGTTCCGGCGCATCGCGGTGCATGACGTTGTGGCAGCGCTCGCACTCGAAAACCGAAAACGCGACCCGACCGTGGCAGCGACCGCAGAACTCCCCTTGCAGGATCGCCCCCATGTTGACCGGGTTGGCGCCCGCCTGCGGTACAAAAATCGCCGGGTGGCAGTTACTGCAGTCGAGCCACTGGGTGTGCGCCTTGTGCGGAAAACGCACGTACGGCATCTCGCGGGTCTCCGCCATGACAATGGTGAAGTCGAGCTCGGCCATCGGCGGACCGTCCCCGCTCACCGTGGTGCGTGGTTCGATGATGCCGGCCTGCAGTGTGCGCACCCAGTCGACCGTGCCAGCACTGCTGCGCGGGAAGGTGGAGGTCGCCTCAACCGGGTCCTGCAACGTACCGAGGGCCTCGCTGGCCGGATCGTGGATGCTGTCTATCTGCCGCACCACCGGCGTCACTTCGACGAACTCCAGCCGCGGTTCCTGCGCTGGCGGAATGAAGGTGCCACGCACCAGGCGAATATGGTAGGACGAGGTCAGCTTGAGGTCGGCATTCTCGCGCCCGGTGGCAAAGTCGATGCGCCAGGCGTAGGCGTCGTTCCACTCCGACGAGGTCGCGGTCCAGAAATTCCATGAACCCGTGTTGGGAAAAACCTCGGCGTTGGTGGCCGGATCGCGGCAAGTCAGGTCGACCAGGGTGCGCAACTCCTCGAGGCCCGGCAATCGCCAGTCCTCGTGACCGCCGTAACGCACCGGCTTGCGTGCCAGGCCGCGCATGGCGTCGTCCCAGGAGTTCATCATGTACCAGGCGCGTCCCTCGGTGCAGGTCGCTCCGTCCCAGTGCTGGCCCTGTGGACAGCGCATCCAGGTAAGCCCGGTCGTCGAGTCCGTGACCGTCCCGTCCGTGTGGGTGGTGAAGCGCGCCGTGGGCACCGTCGGCGTCACGCCCGGCTCACATAACTGGGCCAGCACGGGACCGGCAGCCAGAACCACGGTCACAGCCAGTATCCAGCCAATCAAGGCTTGCATAATTCCGTCTGCACGATTGGACACGCGGTCACTATACGTGCTTTCTCTTCGCTGTCGAAACCGTGACGGTAGTCAGGTTTGCAGTTGCGCAGAAGACACGCCATGCCGGAAAATAACTTTGCCAGACTGCTCGCCGAGCGGCCACTGATCAAAGCGCCAGAGGAAGTCACGTGATGCTGGTCAATGAGTTGATGACGGAGTCGCTGCTCACCGTCAATGAGCACGACACCCTGGTCCGCACTCGCGAGTTGATGCTCGCCCACCGCGTCCGCCACATGCCGGTGGTCGATGGTGAAAACCGCTTCATCGGCCTGGTCACGCAGCGCGACCTGCTCGCCGCGGCCATGTCGCCGCTGCTACCGGTGGCCATCGATGAACTGGAAACCCTCGAGACGGCCGTCACGGTCGGCGAGGTGATGAACCGCGACATTGTCGCGGTCGACGAAAATACCGACCTGGCCGAGGCAGCCCAGATCCTGCTCGACCACAAGTTTGGCTGCCTGCCGGTGCTGCACGACGGGTACCTGACCGGCATCCTCACCGAGGCCGACTTCGTCAAGCTGGTGATCGATCTGGTCGGCCGGAAAGAGGAGTGAGCCGGACTCTACCGGCACACCCGACCCGACCCCCATGCCACCCCTCCCCTGGCTTCCAGCCGACGAACCCGAGGCCCTGTTTCCACCCGTCAGGATGGCGCTGCGTGATCCTGACGGTCTGCTCGCGGCCGGCGGCGACCTCGCACCAAACCGATTGCTGCGCGCCTACCGCCACGGCATCTTCCCCTGGTACGGCCCCGGTGAGCCGATCCTCTGGTGGTCACCCGACCCGCGCACGGTGCTGTTCCCGGAGCGCCTGCACATCAGCCGCCGGTTGGCGCGCACCCTGCGCCAGGACCGTTTCAGGATCAGCTATGACACCTGTTTCGAGCGCGTTGTAAGCGCCTGTGCCGCACCCCGCCCAGAGGTCCGCGGCACCTGGATCACCCCGGAGATGACGGCGGCCTACCTGCAACTGCACACCCTTGGCCATGCCCACGCCATCGAGGTGTGGCAGGGGGAGTCACTGGTCGGCGGGCTCTATGGCGTGGCACTGGGTCGGGTGTTTTTCGGCGAGTCGATGTTCAGCAGCGTGCGCGACGCCTCCAAGGTGGCCCTGGTGCACCTCTGTGCCCGGCTGCGTCATCTTGGTTACGGCCTGCTCGACTGCCAAGTGGTTTCCGGTCACCTGCTGCGCATGGGTGCCGAGCAGCTGCCGCGAACGCGCTTCCTGTCCCTGCTCGACACCCTGGCCGATGACGAACCTCGCGCCTGGCCGACCGCACCGAGGCCTGGAGAGCGCCCGGCATGAGTGCCCCGGGAGACGTTCCGGCGTTCTACGTCAGCCCGCCACACCCCTGTGGCTACCTGCCTGGGCGCGACGCCGTGACGCTGTTCCTGGACCCGACGACCCGCGCCGATGTCACGATCTACACGCGCCTGGCCCGCTACGGATTCCGCCGCAGCGGCGCCCACCTCTACCGGCCCCGTTGCCCGGGCTGCCAGGCATGCGTGCCGGTGCGCCTGCCGGTGGCCGCTTACCAGCCCAACCGTAGCCAGCGTCGCTGCGCACGCGGCAACCGCGACCTGCGCCTCGACACGGCCCCGTTTCGCTTCGACGCGGCACAGTTCGCCCTCTACCGCCGTTACATGGCGTGGCGCCACCCGGGCAGCGCCATGGATGATGCCGACCCCGACCACTACATGGCCTGCTTTGCGAGTGACTGGTGTGCCAGCGAGGCACTCACCTGGTACGACGGCGACAACCTGCTGGCGGTGGCGATCCTCGATCGTCTCGGTGACGCCCTGTCGGCGGTCTACACTTTTTTCGAACCCGAAGAGGCCGCGCGCGGCCTCGGCAACCTGGCCGTGCTGCAGCAGGTTGCCATGGCTCACGAGGCGGAGTTGGAATGGGTCTACCTCGGTTACTGGATCAGAGACTGCGCCAAAATGAGCTACAAGATCGGACTCCGACCGCTCGAGTGGTTTGACGAAGGGCGCTGGCGCCGTCTTGAGCCGGGAGCACCAGCACCGTTCTGAAGCCGGGATGCCCTTGCCTTACTGGCTATTATGGCCATAATAGCGGGCTTCCAAGGGCGCCTCGCGCCAGAGACTAACTGGACACTTGATGGCTAAAGAAGAACACATCGAAATGGAAGGCACGGTCGTCGAGACCCTGCCCAACACCATGTTCCGCGTAAAGCTGGAGAACGATCACGTTGTGACCGCGCACATCTCCGGAAAAATGCGCAAGCACTACATCCGCATCCTGCGCGGCGACTCGGTCAAGGTCGAGTTGACCCCCTACGATCTGAGTAAAGGCCGCATCGTCTACCGCAGCCGCTGACAGCCTGTTGAAATTCTACTCAGCTGGCACAATCCAGCGTCAAAATGGGCCTCAGAATGCTCATTTACTCCAGTAAACTGCGCTTTATCGACCCATTTTTCCTTGTCTCGCACTCATCTGAGCGAATTTCAACTGCCTGCTAAGCCGCCCGACTCCGGGCGATCGATCAGCCCGCGGACGCGGGTTCGCTATCGTTGCCAAGCGCCTCTGCGGGCTCACCGTTGACCGAAAAACGCAGCCCGTCCTCGACTGCGTCCACCTCGACCTCACCACCGTCGGCCAGGCGGCCGAACAGCAACTCGTCAGCCAGCGGCCGCTTGATGCGCTCCTGGATCACTCGTCCCATCGGACGCGCGCCCATCTTGCGATCGTAACCGTGCTCGGCGAGCCACTCGCGAGCTGCCGGGGTCACCTCCAGCGTCACCCCCTTGGCCTCAAGCAGGCCCTCGAGCTCGATCAGGAACTTGTCGACCACGTGACGGATCGTCGCCCCCTCGAGCGGTGCGAACTGGATGGTGGCATCGATGCGGTTGCGAAACTCCGGGCTGAACATGCGCTTGATCGCCGCCATGCCATCACTGGCGTGATCCTGCTCGGTAAAGCCGATCGACGATCGACTCATTTCGCCCGCGCCGGCGTTGGTGGTCATGACGATGATGACATGCCGGAAGTCGGTCTCACGACCGTTGGTATCGGTCAGCTTGCCATGATCCATCACCTGCAGCAGCAGGTTGTAGACGTCCGGGTGCGCCTTCTCGATCTCGTCGAGCAGCAGCACCGCATGCGGGTGCTTGTTGACCGCCTCGGTCAGCAGTCCACCCTGGTCGAAACCGACATAACCGGGCGGCGCCCCGATCAACCGTGACACTGTATGCCGCTCCATGTACTCGGACATGTCGTAGCGGATCAGCTCAATGCCAAGGGTCAGCGCCAGCTGACGTGTCACCTCGGTCTTGCCGACACCGGTCGGGCCAGCAAACAGGAACGAACCGATCGGCCGCTCGATATCACCCAGTCCCGAACGTGCCATCTTGATCGCCGCCGCCAGCTGGTCGATAGCCCGGTCCTGGCCGAAGACGACCATCTTCAGGTTGCGATCGAGGCTGGACAGCTGCTCCTTGTCGGAGACCGAGACCGCCTTTGGCGGAATGCGCGCAATCTTGGCCACCATCGCTTCGACGTCGGCAACACCGACGGTCTTGCGCTTGCGTGACGCTGGCAAGAGGCGGAATGAGGCGCCAACTTCGTCGATGACGTCGATGGCCTTGTCCGGCAGGTATCGATCGCCTATGTGACGGTCGGAGAGCTCGGCGGCGACTCGCAGCGCCTGGGCCGAGTAACGGATGCCGTGGTGCTCCTCGAAGCGGCTCTTGAGCCCCTTGAGAATCTTGATCGTATCCTCGACGCTCGGCTCGATCACGTCGATCTTCTGGAAGCGGCGGGTCAGCGCCCGATCCTTCTCAAAGATGCCGCGGTATTCCTGGTAGGTGGTCGAGCCGATGCAGCGCAGGTCACCCGAGGCGAGCCACGGCTTGATCAGGTTGGAGGCATCCATGACTCCGCCGGAGGCGGCACCGGCGCCGATGATGGTGTGGATCTCGTCGATGAACAGCACCGCGCCTGACTTGCGTTTGAGGGCATCGAGCACCGCCTTGAGCCGTTTCTCGAAATCACCACGGTACTTGGTGCCGGCAACCAGTCCACCGAGATCGAGTGCATAA
>QNFN01000122.1 GCA_003645555.1 Gammaproteobacteria bacterium
ATCGACGGTAAGACCGTCGAGGCACGCAAGGGCGCGATGCTGCTCGAGGCCGCCGATGCGGTCGGCGTCGACATTCCGCGCTTCTGTTATCACAAGAAGTTGTCGATTGCCGCCAATTGCCGCATGTGCCTGGTTGAGGTGGAGAAGGCACCAAAGCCGCTGCCCGCCTGCGCCACGCCCGTGACCGAGGGCATGGTGGTGCAGACCGCCTCACCGCTGGCACGGGCGGCACAGAAAGGGACCATGGAGTTCCTGCTGATCAACCACCCGCTCGATTGCCCGATCTGCGACCAGGGCGGCGAGTGCGAGTTGCAGGACGTGGCCATGGGCTATGGCGGCGACGTCTCGCGCTACGCCGAGGGCAAGCGCGTGGTTCCGAATCCGGACATCGGCCCGCTGATCGCCACCGACATGACCCGCTGCATCCACTGCACCCGTTGCGTACGCTTCGGCGAGGAGATCGCCGGGCTGCGCGAGTTGGGTTCGACCGGGCGCGGTGAGCACACCACCATCGGCACCTACATCAAGCATGCCGTCGCCTCCGAGATGTCGGGCAACGTCATCGACCTGTGCCCGGTCGGCGCGCTGACCTCAAAGCCCTACCGCTACACCGCGCGGCCGTGGGAGCTGCGCCAGCACGCCGCCGTGTCGCCACACGATGGCCTCGGCGCCAACCTCTGGCTGCACACCCGTGGCCACCGTGTCATGCGCGCCGTGCCCCGTGATAACGAGGCCATAAACGAGGTCTGGATATCCGATCGTGACCGTTTTGGCTACCTGGGCTTGCAAGCCGACGATCGCCTGCTGACACCACGTATCAAGCGTGATGGCGAGTGGCAGGCGTGTGACTGGAGTGTGGCGCTCAGTACGGCCGCGGAAGGACTGCGCGCCGCCTGTGGCGAAGAGAACGGCAGCCAACTCGGTGTGCTCGCCTCACCTGCGGCGACCACCGAAGAGCTGTTCCTGTTGCAGAAGCTGGCTCGTGGTCTTGGCTGCGCCAATCTTGATCATCGACTCCGCCAGGGCGATTTTTCGGCCCAGGCCGCCGAGCCGCGTCACCCGTGGCTGGGCATGCCGGTGGCCGATCTCGAGCAGGTCGATGCCGCACTGGTGATCGGTTCGCATCTGCGTAAGGAGCAGCCGCTGCTCAGCCACCGGTTGCGCAAGGCGGCGCTGGCCGGGGCCAGCGTGTCGTTCCTCAACCCGGTCGACTACGATTTCAACTTCCCGGTGGCCCAGACGCTGGTCGCCGGTCCCGCGGCGATGGTGGCCGAACTCGAGGCCGTGGCGGCCGCGCTCGCCGCCAAGAGCGGCCAGGCCGCGCCCGCCGGGCTGCTCCCGGATGGAACTACGCCTGGTGCGGCTCACGAAGCGGTCGCCGACCAGCTGATGTCGGCTGAGCGCGGGACCGTCCTTCTCGGGGCACTGGCCCAGACCCATCCGGCCTATGGTCATCTGGTCGCGCTGGCCCGCTTCATTGCCCAAGCGAGCGGCGCACGTCTCGGGTTCCTTGCCGGTGCCGGCAACAGTGTGGGTGCGACGCTGGCTGGCGTGCTGCCGCATCGGGCACCTGGTGGTACCGACGTCGCCGAGACCGGGCTTAATGCCCGCGCCATGTTCGAGCAGCCGCGCCGCGGCTACCTGCTGCATGGCATCGAACCGGAACTGGACTGCTGGAACCCGGCCGCGGCAGCCGATGCGCTGGGCCAGGCTGATTGTGTTGTTGCGCTGACCAGCTACGCCAGTCCTGATCTGCTTGCGGTCGCTGACGTGCTGTTGCCGATCGCCGGCTACGCCGAGACCTCCGGCACCATGGTCAATACCGCTGGCGACTGGCAGTCGTGGGAAGGCGCCGTGCCACCACCAGGTGAGGCACGTCCCGGCTGGAAGGTCCTGCGCGTGCTCGGCAATGAGCTTGATCTCGATGGTTTTGAACAGCGTGACTCGACGGAGGTGCTCACCGAGTTGCGCACCTCCTGCAACGGGGTGGCGCCGGACAATGTGGCCGCGGCCGAGGTGACGCCGGCGGCGCCCGCCGTGGACGGCCTGGTCCGTATCGGCGAGGTGCCGATCTATGCCAGCGACGCCCTGGTGCGCCGTGCATCCGCACTGCAGGCGACTCCCGACCATGTCGAGGCCTGCGTGCGCCTGGCCCCGGCCGTGGCCGCGCGCCTCGGCCTCGATGACGGCACCGAGGTCCGCGTCACCCAGGGCGATACCACGACCACGCTGCCGCTGGCCATTGACTCATGTATCGCTGACGGTGCCGCCTGGATCCCGGCCGGCGTACCCGGCAGCAGCCGCGGCCCGGCCTGTGGCCCGGTGACCATCGACAAGGCCTGAAGGGGCCGAGGGACCTGAGATGATCGAGAGCTTGTGGGGCGTCCTGCCAGAGGCATTGCAGACGACCGTCATCATCGTCGCCAAGATCGTCGCGATCATGGTGCCGCTGATGCTGACGGTCGCCTACTACACCCTGGCCGAGCGCAAGGTGATCGGCTTCATGCAGGTGCGTATCGGGCCGAACCGGGTCGGGCCGCGCGGGCTTTTGCAGCCGATCGCCGACGCCCTGAAGCTGATGTTCAAGGAGATCATCCTCCCGACCAACGCCAACCGCTTCCTGTTCATCATCGCGCCGGTACTGTCGATCACCCCGGCGCTGGCCGCCTGGGCGGTGATCCCGTTCAACGAGACCTGGGTGCTGGCCGATATCGACGCCAGCATTCTCTACATCCTCGCCCTGACCTCGTTCGGGGTCTACGGCGTGATCATCGCCGGTTGGGCCTCGAACTCCAAGTACGCCCTGCTTGGCGCCATGCGCTCGGCGGCGCAGATGGTCTCCTACGAGATCGCCATGGGTTTTGCGCTGGTCGGCGTACTGATCGCCGGTGGCAGCCTCAACCTCGGCGATATCGTCCAGGCGCAGTCGGGCAGCATCCTGCACTGGTTCTGGCTGCCGCTGTTCCCGTTGCTGATGGTCTACCTGATCTCCGGGATCGCCGAGACCAACCGGGCCCCGTTCGACGTTGCCGAGGGCGAGTCGGAGATCGTCGCCGGCTTCCACGTCGAGTACTCGGGCATGACCTTCGCAGTCTTCTTCCTGGCCGAGTACGCGAACATGATTCTGATCGCGGCCCTGACCGCGATCATGTTCTTCGGCGGCTGGCTGTCGCCGTTCCAGGGCATCCCGCTGCTCGGTGAACCGAGCCTGTTCTGGTTCCTGCTCAAGACCGCCTTCTTCATGTTCTGCTTCCTCTGGTTCCGCGCCACCTTCCCGCGCTACCGCTACGACCAGATCATGCGCCTGGGCTGGAAGGTGTTTATCCCGATCACGATCGTCTGGCTGCTGGTGGTAGCGCTGGCCGTGGTCGTGGAACTCCCCTGGTGGTTCGACTGAGGGGGATACAGACATGACCGCAATAGCCAACTATTTCAGAAGCCTGTTACTGCTCGAACTGCTCAAGGGGCTGCGCCTGACCGGGCGCTACTTTTTCGCCCGCAAGTTCACGGTGCAGTACCCGGAAGAGAAGACGCCGCAGTCGAACCGTTTCCGCGGCATCCACGCGTTGCGCCGTTACGCCAACGGCGAGGAGCGCTGCATCGCCTGCAAGTTGTGCGAGGCGGTCTGCCCGGCACTGGCGATCACCATCGAGGCGGAACCGCGCAATGATGGCCAGCGGCGGACCACGCTCTACGATATCGATCTCTTCAAGTGCGTCTACTGCGGTTACTGCGAGGAGGCATGCCCGGTCGACGCCGTCGTGCTGACCCGCGTCTTCGAGGTTGCCTTCGACCGCCGCGGACAGAACATCATGACCAAGCAGAAGTTGCTGGCCATGGGCGACCAGCACGAGACGCAGATCGCCTCTGACCGTACCGACGACGCCCGGTTCCGCTGAACCGGCACGACAGGAACGAATGACGATGGCTTTTGATACGCTGGTTTTCTACGTTTTCGCCGCGGTGCTGGTGTTCGCCGCGCTGCGCGTCGTCACCTGCCGCAACCCGGTGCACGCGGCCCTGTTCCTGGTGCTTGCCTTCCTCAACAGCGCCGGTCTCTGGCTGCTGCTCGAGGCCGAGTTCCTGGCCATGACCCTGGTGCTGGTCTACGTCGGCGCGGTGATGGTGCTGTTCCTGTTCGTGGTCATGATGCTCGATGTCAACCTGACGGAAATGCGCGCCGGCATGCGCCGTTTCGCGCCGCTCGGGCTTGGTGTCGGCGTGCTGCTGCTGGTGGAAATGGCGCTGATCGTGCGCTCCAGCGCCTTCAGCGCTGACCAGGTCGGCGACCCGGTACGTCATGCCGCCGACTACAGCAACACCAAGGCGCTGGGCAGCGTGCTCTACACCGACTACGTCTACGCCTTTGAGATCGCCGCGGTGATCCTGTTGCTGGCGATCATCGCCGCCATTGCGCTGACGCTGCGCAAGCGGCCGGAGACGCGCTATCAGGATCCGGCACGGCAGGTGAGCGTGCGTCGCGAGGATCGCGTCCGACTGATCAAGATGCCGGCCGAGAAACGTGGCTAACCGATCGAATTCTGGGGGACTGCCATGCTGGCACTGACCGATTACCTGACGCTGGGCGCCATCCTGTTCAGCATCTCCGTGGTGGGGATTTTCCTCAACCGCCGCAATCTGATCATCATGTTGATGGCGATCGAACTGATGCTGCTCGCCGTCAACATGAACTTCATCGCTTTCTCGCACTTCCACGGCAACCTCGACGGCCAGGTGTTCGTCTTTTTCATCCTCACCGTGGCCGCGGCCGAAGCGGCGATCGGGTTGGCGATCCTGATCGTGCTGTTCCGTAACCGGCGCACGATCAACGTCAACGACCTCGACCTGATGAAGGGCTAAGGGCATGGAGAACGTCTACCTTGGTACCGTGCTTGCGCCGCTTGCGGGGGCGATCGTCGCCGGTCTTGGCGGCCGCTGGCTCAGCCGCCGCGCCTCGCACTGGGTCACCATCCTCGGCGTTGGCATCGCCTTCCTGCTGTCGCTGGTGGCGATCAACCATCACCTCGTCAACGACGCGCCGTCGTTCAACGGCAACATCTACACCTGGATGGTCAGCGACGGCATCAGCTTCCAGATTGGCTTCCTGGTCGACCGGCTGACCGTGCTGATGATGGGCGTGGTCACTTTCGTCTCGTTGATGGTGCACATCTACACCATCGGCTACATGGCCGACGATCAGCACAACTGGCCCAAGGAGAGTTTGGCTGGCAGCAACAGCTACCAGCGCTTCTTCGCCTACATTTCGCTGTTCACCTTCTCCATGCTGATGCTGGTGATGGCCAACAACTTCCTGCAGCTGTTCTTCGGCTGGGAGGCGGTGGGCCTGGTCTCCTACCTGCTGATCGGCTTCTGGGCGGTGCGCGAATCGGCGATCTACGCCAACCTGAAGGCGTTCCTGGTCAACCGCGTCGGCGACTTCGGCTTCCTGCTCGGCATCGCCTGCGTGGTGATGTTCACCAACACCCTCGACTACGCCGAGGTGTTCGCCGCCGCCCCCGGGCTGGTCGGTGAGACCATCGGCGTGCTGCCCGGTTACGACTGGTCGGTGCTGACGCTGATCTGCATCCTGCTGTTCGTCGGGGCCATGGGCAAATCGGCGCAGGCACCGCTGCACGTCTGGCTGCCGGACTCGATGGAAGGCCCGACGCCGATCTCCGCACTGATCCACGCCGCAACCATGGTCACCGCCGGCATCTTCATGGTCGCGCGTATGTCGCCGCTGTTCGAATTGAGCGAGACCGCACTCAGCGTGGTCATGGTGATCGGCGCCATCACCGCGTTTTTCATGGGCCTGCTCGGCGTGGTTCAGAACGATATCAAGCGCGTGGTCGCCTACTCGACCCTGTCCCAACTCGGCTACATGACCGTTGCCCTCGGCGCCTCGGCCTATTCGGCGGCGATCTTCCACCTGATGACCCACGCCTTTTTCAAGGCCCTGCTGTTCCTCGCCGCCGGTTCGGTGATCATCGCCATGCACCACGAGCAGGACATCCGCAAGATGGGCGGCCTGAAAAAGTACATGCCGATCACCTACTGGACCTCGCTGATCGGCTCCCTGGCGCTGATCGGCTTCCCCGGTTTCTCCGGCTTTTTCTCCAAGGACGGCATCATCGAGGCGGTGCACCATTCGACGCTGCCCGGTTCCGGGATCGCCTACGCGGCGGTGTTGATCGGTGTGTTCAT
>QNFN01000123.1 GCA_003645555.1 Gammaproteobacteria bacterium
GCCTCGGGCAGCGGGGCCGTGACTCGCAGCAGGGGTTCGCCGGCGAAGCAGACCGTGCCTTCGGGCATGGCATCCATGTCGCCAGTGAAACGAAAGTCGGCCAACGTGTTGATGAAGGCGTCGTCAAAACGACCCGTGCCGCGTAGCCAGTCGAGATCGGCGGCCTCGAACCGGAGTTGCTCGAGGTAGTTCGTCACCTGCTCGAACCCGGCGGCAACCAGGAATCCACGCTGGTCAGGAAGTTGGCGAACAAAGAACTCAAACACGGCCGTGTCGGTCATGCCCTGGTGGTGATAGCCCTGCAGCATGGTCAACTGGTAGAGGTCGGTCATGAGTGCATTGTCGCTCATGCCAGCATCTCCAGGGTCACCGGTGTCGCGCCGGCCTCGGTCATGCGTGCAATGGCCGCCTCGCCATCTCCGGGCGTGACTTCCACGGCCCGGATGGCATCGAGCAGCAGGCAGACGGCAAAGCCTTCGTGCCGGGCATCGAGCACGGTGTTGAGGACACAGTAGTCGGTCGCCAGACCGCCGATGAACAACCGCTCGGCACCGGCGGTACGAAGGTCAGTGGCCAGGTCGGTACCCTCGAATCCCGAATAGCTATCTGATTCGGTCCCGATCGCCTTGGCCACGTGACATGCCGACACGGGCAACTCCAGGCCCGGTGCAAACTCGGCCCCGTGGGTGCCCTGCACACAGTGGGGTGGCCATGTCCCGCCCTGGGCGATGGACGAGCAGTGGTCGGCAGGATGCCAGTCGCGGGTGGCGAAAATCGGCAGACCTGATGCGGTGAACAGAGCTAGGTAACAGTTGATGACTGGCACCACGGCATCACCTTCGGGAACGGCGAGAGCGCCGCCCGGGAGGAAGTCGTTTTGTACGTCGACCACGATCAGGGCATCGCCTGTTCGGGGGCCGGCCTGCTGTCGTACTTGTGGCATCTCGCTCCAGACGCACGGTGGCGATCCCCCGTGCTGGTGTAACTCTATTTTAACTGTAATCTACTCGACACTATCCGTCTGGTGAGGTTCCGACTTTTCCGGCGCTGGTGTACACTGCGGCGCCTTTATGCCCTTTGGGTATTCATGCCCTTTGGGTACACGCCGGGCCGCTCCTGAAAGCATTTGCAACCATGTTCGAGATCAATCCCGTCTTGCACCAGATCGATGACCTCCGAGGGCGTTCCGAAGCCCTGAGGGGGTACCTTTGACTACGCTGAGAAGCGTGATCGCCTGACCGAAGTCATCCGCGAACTCGAACAACCCGACGTCTGGAATGAGCCCGAACGGGCCCAGGCACTGGGGCGTGAGCGATCTGCCCTGGAAAAGGTCGTCGACGTTCTCGATGAGGTCAGTAGCGGGGTCGACGAGGCGGCCGAACTGATCGAAATGGCACGCGAGGAGGACGACGAGGAGACCATGGCCGAGGTCGCCAACGAGCTCGGCCGAATGGAACAGCGGGTCGCCGACCTGGAGTTCCGGCGCATGTTCTCCGGTGAGACCGATGGCTGCAACGCCTTTATCGACATCCAGGCCGGTTCCGGTGGTACCGAGGCACAGGACTGGGCCGAGATGCTGCTGCGCATGTACCTGCGCTGGGGCGAGCGCCGCGGATTCAACGCCGAGCTGATCGAGGTCTCGCCGGGCGAAGTGGCCGGGATCAAGAGTGCGACGATCAAGGTCGATGGTGACCACGCCTTCGGCTGGCTGCGTACCGAGACCGGTGTCCACCGCCTGGTGCGCAAGTCGCCATTCGACTCCGGTAACCGTCGTCACACCTCGTTCGCCTCGGTCTTCATCGCCCCGGAGCTCGACGACGACATCGAGATCGACATCAACCCGGCCGACCTGCGCATCGACGTCTACCGGGCGAGCGGGGCGGGCGGCCAGCACGTCAACCGCACCGAGTCGGCGGTACGCATCACCCACCTGCCGACCAACACCGTCGTGCAGTGCCAGAATGACCGTTCGCAGCACAAGAACAAGGCCACGGCGATGAAGCAGCTGCAGGCCAAGCTCTACGAACTCGAGCAGCAGAAGCGCAACGCTGACCAGCAGGCGCTGGAAGAGACCAAGGCGGACATCGGCTGGGGCAGCCAGATCCGTTCCTACGTCCTCGACCAGTCACGGATCAAGGACCTGCGCACCAACGTCGAGACCGGTAACACCCAGGCGGTGCTCGACGGCGACCTGGACCAGTTCATCGAGGCCAGCCTGAAAAGCGGCCTGTAAACGGATAACGACCGATGGCAAGTGACGACACCACCAGCCAACATGATGACGACCACAAGCTGATCGCCCAGCGCCGCAGCAAACTGCAGGCGTTGCGCGACAGCGGCACCGCGTTTCCCAACGACTTCCGCCGTGACGTCATGGCCGGCGAGCTGTTGGCCGAGTACGGCGACCACGAGGCCGAGACGCTGGACGCCGCACCGCGCCGGGTCGCCGTCGCCGGGCGGCTGATGAGCAAGCGGGTGATGGGCAAGGCGAGCTTCGCCCACGTCATGGACATGTCGGGACGGATCCAGCTGTTCATCCAGCGCGACGCCCTGCCCGAGGGGGTCTACCCGGCGTTCAAGGGGTGGGACATTGGTGACATCGTCGGCGCCGAGGGGGTGCTGTTCAAGACCCGTACCGGCGAGTTGTCGGTCAAGGTCGACGCCCTGCGATTATTGACCAAGTCATTGCGGCCGTTGCCGGAAAAGTTCCACGGCCTGACCGACACCGAGACCCGTTATCGCCAGCGTTATCTCGACCTGGTGATGAACGAAACCTCGCGCGATACCTTCCGCAAGCGTTCCGAGATCGTCCGCTACATCCGCCGCTTCCTCGACGACCGCGACTTCCTCGAGGTCGAGACGCCGATGATGCAGACGATCCCTGGGGGTGCCGTGGCACGGCCGTTCAAGACCCACCACAACGCGCTCGACATGGCGCTGTTCCTGCGCATTGCGCCAGAGCTCTACCTCAAGCGGCTGGTGGTCGGTGGTTTCGAGAAGGTCTACGAGATCAACCGCAACTTCCGCAACGAGGGGCTGTCGACCCAGCACAATCCCGAGTTCACCATGCTCGAGTTCTACCAGGCCTACGCCGACTACCACGATCTGATGGACCTGACCGAAACCCTGCTGCGCGGCCTTGCCGAGGCGGTCAACGGCAGCAGTGAGGTCCAATACCAGGGCGCCACCTTTGATTTCGCCAAGCCGTTCGCACGTATGACCGTGCGCGAGTCGATCCTGCACTTCAACCCGGAGATCGATCCCACCCAACTCGACGACGAGACCGGTGCCCGCGCCATCGCCGAGAGACTCGATATCCCGCTGAAACCGGGCTACGGCCTAGGCAAGGTCTGGATCGAGATCTTCGAGAAGACCGTCGAAAGGCGGCTGGAGCAACCGACCTTTATCACCGCCTACCCGACCGAGGTCTCGCCGCTGGCACGGCGCAATGACGACGATCCGTTCGTCACCGACCGTTTCGAGTTCTTCGTCGGCGGTCGCGAGATTGCCAACGGCTTCTCCGAGCTCAACGACGCCGAGGATCAGGCCGAGCGCTTCCGCGCCCAGGTCGCGGAGAAAGAGGCCGGTGACCTCGAGGCGATGCACTACGACGCCGACTACGTCACCGCGCTGGAGCATGGCATGCCGCCGACAGCCGGGGAGGGCATCGGCATCGACCGCCTGGTGATGCTGCTGACCGACTCGCCATCGATCCGCGACGTGCTGCTGTTCCCGCATATGCGTCACGCGGCCCCGGCAGAGTAAGCCTCGCAATTCGGCCCGATCTGAAGGACCTGTGGGTCGGGCTTCAGCCCGACATGTCGGACTAAAGTCCGACCCACAAGAACCCACCGCGTTTTTGGCATGGATGCCAAGCCTCGTTACAAGCCGTTACAAATCGCCCCGTTTCTGCAACGCCTGCGTTACATGGCCCTGCTGTAATGAATGCAGCAAAGAACACCGGATTCTCCGGTTCAAGGAGCCAATCATGAAACGTAGCAGCAAAATCATCGTCGTCACCCTTTTGGCCACTGGCGTTGCCGTAGCCGTCAGCGCCGCCCCCGGTTATGGCCCTGGCGGTTGCCAGCAAGGCTACGGTCCCGGTAACGGTCCAATGATGCAGGGCGGAGGCTATGGCCCTCACGGTGGCGGCATGTACGGCCGTTGGCAGAAAGGTGAGCATGGTCCGGCCGCGATCGAACAGCGTATCGAGCGCATCCGCGACCAGCTCGCCATCACCGCCGAGCAGGAGCCGGCCTGGCAGACTTTCATTGGCCAGGTCGCGAACCAGCGTGAGCGCATGTCGGCTCACCATGACGCCATGCAGGCACAGTGGTCACAGGGCAACGGGCTGACCGCCGTCGAACGGATGCAACAACGTGCCGCCCTGATGAGCGAACGGTTGGCCGCGATGGGTGAGATGGCCCAGGCCGTCGAAACGCTCTACGGGCAGCTGACTACCGAGCAGCAGAAGCAGTTCGACCAGATGCCGATGATGATGGGACGGCACCAGCGCCGGGCATTCTAAAGACGGGGTCAGAGTAAGCCTACTCTGACCCCTCAGCTGTGGAGTACGCGTACTCTGACCCCTCAGCTGTGCAGCGCGCCCAATGAGATGGGTACGCGCTGCTTTCTCCATCCGGTGAAACTCTGCCGGTCAGGCCATTTTCCGCCAACGTCGCGTCGGCAATAATGCCCGCCAAAGCAGTCCGGGCCACACCAGGCGTGGCAGACGTGGACGGGCGAAGCTGTTCTCACGAGTACGGCAGGCGCGCAACACCGCCAAACCACCCTCGACCGTAAGCCGGATTTCCAGACCAAGACGGCCAGGCAGATTGCCACCGAGCGGCATACCCTGATTCATCGATTGTTCGGCACGGTCGAGCTGATTCGCGATGACTCCCTGCAGTGCCAGGCTGTCATCCCGGGCCAGCAGTTGGGCTTCAGTGATTCCGGCGGCCGTCCAGTCGGCATGCGGTAGATAGAGGCGGTCGCGCTCGACAATATCCTGGTCCAGGTCCTGCCACAGGTTGATCAGCTGCAGCGCGGTGCAGATGGCGTCGGAGTGCTCGAGATTGACCGGAGTGGCTTGCCCGAACAGATGCAGCAGCAGCCGTCCGACCGGGTTGGCCGAGTGGCGGCAGTAGTGGAGCAACTCATCGTGATCGGCGTAGCGGTGTTTGGTGACGTCCATCCGAAATGCGGTCAGCAGGTCGTGCAGCAGCTGAACCGGCAATTGGAACCGGGCGATGCTGTCGGCCAACGCTAGGTGGACGAGGTCATTCGGTAGGGCGGTGCTATCGCCATCCAGCGCACGTCCCTCGAGGTCGAGCAAACGCAACCGTTCTGCCGGATCGAGATCACCTTCATCGGCGTGATCATCGGCACGCCGGGCAAAGGCATAGATAGCCGCCACCGGGGCGCGTAGAGGCGCCGGCAGCAGCCACGAAGCGACCGGGAAGTTCTCGTAGTGGCCGCGGACCACCGCGAAGCAGTGGCTGTTGGCGGTTTCAATATCTGGACCAGGAATCATGGCTTTGAATAATAACTGCCACGACTTGCAACTGCTCGTGCAGGCCGCGATAATTACCAGATTGCTGCAATGCAGCAATCTGCACGGAAGAACTGATTTACCGGGGGACAGACCATGGCGGTCATGCAAATTGCGCTGACGGAAACCGAGTTGCGACCAGGCGACCGCGACCACTTTGAGAAGACAATCAGCGAGGCTGACGTCTACCTCTACGCCGGCATCAGTGGTGACACCAACCCGGCTCACCTGAGCGAGACCTTCGCCGAGCGGACCCAGTTCAAGACGCGCATAGCCCATGGCATGCTGAGCGCCGGGTTGATTTCGGCTGTGCTCGGCACGCGCCTGCCAGGACCGGGGACGATCTACCTGGGACAGGATCTGAGTTTCAAGGCGCCGGTAAAGATCGGCGACACCATCCGCGCCGATGTGGAAGTTATCGAAACCAAGCCCGGTAAGCGGGTGGTCAAATTGCAGACGACCTGCACCAACCAGGACGGGGTGGTGGTCCTGGACGGTGTCGCTACCGTCCTGTCGCCACGCTGAACGACGTTCTTCAGCCGGCAGCCACCGTCCAGCCAAGGATTTCCGCCGGGCTGTCGACGATTCCGTCTGCCCCCCATGCGTCGGGACGGTCGTCGGCTCCCAGGTAGCCAA
>QNFN01000124.1 GCA_003645555.1 Gammaproteobacteria bacterium
ATGGCAAAGAAAGTCCAGGCCTTCATCAAACTGCAGGTTCCGGCCGGGCAGGCGAACCCCAGTCCGCCGGTCGGTCCAGCGCTGGGTCAGCACGGCGTCAACATCATGGAGTTCTGCAAGGCGTTCAACGCGCAGAGCCAGTCGATCGAACCCGGTCTGCCCATCCCGGTAGTGGTTACGGTCTACAGCGACCGCAGCTTCACCTTTATTACCAAGACTCCGCCGGCCTCGGTGTTGCTCAAGAAGGCCCTTGGCCTGAAGAGCGGCAGCGCCGTGCCGAACCGCGACAAGGTGGGCACGGTGAACCGGGCCCAGCTCGAGGAGATCGCGCAAACCAAGATGCCGGATCTCAACGCCGCGGATCTCGATGGCGCCGTACGGATTATTGCTGGCACGGCCCGCAGCATGGGCATCGACGTGGAGGAGGGCTGAGCCATGGCACAGAACAGCAAGCGCAATCGCTCGATCCGCGAAAAGACCGATGCCACCACGCAGTACGGCATCGATGAGGCACTGGCCCTGATCAAGGAACTCTCGACCGTCAAGTTCGACGAGGCGGTCGATGTCAGCGTCAATCTCGGCATCGACCCACGCAAGTCCGACCAGGTGGTGCGCGGTTCGACCGTGCTGCCGAACGGCACCGGCAAGACGGTGCGCGTGGCGGTTTTCGCCCAAGGCGCACTGGCTACTGCTGCCGAGGAGGCCGGGGCCGACGTGATTGGCTTCGAGGACCTCGCCGAGAAAGTCAAGGCGGGACAGCTCGATTTTGATGTCGTCATCGCCGCGCCCGACGCCATGCGCGTGGTCGGCAAGCTGGGCCAGATTCTCGGCCCGCGCGGCCTGATGCCCAACCCGAAGGTCGGTACCGTGACGCCCGATGTGGCTGGCGCGGTGAAGAACGCCAAGGGTGGGCAGGTGCGCTACCGCACCGACAAGGCGGGCATTATCCACAGCACGATCGGCAAGGTGAGCTTCGAGGTCGACGCCCTGCGTCAGAATCTCGAGGTGTTGCTGGTTGACCTGAACCGGGCCAAACCGGCCGCGGCCAAGGGGCACTACATACGTAAAGTGACTGTCTCCAGCACCATGGGTCCGGGTCTCACGGTCGACCAGGCCACGCTGGAAAGTTAACAAGTCGCGGCTGCCCACGGGTGGCTGCGCAGAACTTTGGGGCGCCGATTTCGGTCGGCGGCCGTCAAAGACCGCAGGTGCGTCTCAAGAGGCGCTTAATCGGGTCCGCCCAGCCTGCGCAGACGGTGTCGCCTTATTCAGGAATGGTCCTGATGATGGCCACCGTAATTCGTGGGCTCCGTCTCCGGACGGAGCCCGTCGTCAAGGGTGCAGTCACGGCATGCCGTGACTGTTGTTGAGAGGTGCAACCAGGTGAGTCTGACATTCGAGCAGAAAAAGGCCGTCGTCGCCGAAGTCGCCGAAGTCGCTGCGGGAGCTCATGCCCTCGTCGCGGCCGAGTACAGCGGCCTCACCGTCGACCAGATGACGGATCTACGTCGGGAGAGCCGCTCTGCCGGCGTCTACCTGCGCGTGGTGAAGAACACGCTGGCCCGGCGGGCGTTTGATGGTACCGAGTTTGCCTGCGTCAGCGATCAGCTGGCGGGTCCGTTGGTCCTCGCCTTCTCTCAGGCCGATCCGGGTGCGGCAGCGCGTGTCATCAATGACTTCAGCAAGAAGAACGACCAACTGGTCGTGAAGCTGCTGTCCATTGGTGGTCAGGCGTTGCCTGTCTCCGAGCTCGCGCGGCTGGCATCCCTGCCAAACCGCGAGCAGGCCTTGAGCATGTTGCTTGGCGTGATGAAGGCGCCGATCCAGAAGTTCGTCCGTACGCTGGCCGAGCCGCACGCGAAACTCGTGCGCACGGCGGCCGCGGTCCGTGACCAGAAGCAGGCTGCTTGACAGTCGAAAGTAACCGGAGCCAGCGACTGAACCGCCGGCATCCAATTCAGGAGTAGATCGAGATGGCTGTGTCCAAAGAAGAGATTCTCGAAGCGATTAGTGAAATGAGCGTGATGGAGGTCGTCGACCTGATCTCCATGATGGAAGAGAAGTTCGGTGTATCCGCCGCTGCCGCGGTTGCCGCGGCGCCGGCTGCCGGCGGTGGCGAAGCGGCTGCCGCGGTTGAGGAGCAGACCGAATTTGATGTCGTGCTTACTTCCTTCGGTGAGAAGAAAGTCGCCGTGATCAAGGCGGTGCGCAGCATGACTGGCCTGGGCCTGAAAGAGGCCAAGGACCTGGTCGAGGGTGCACCGAATGCGGTCAAGGAAGGCATTAGCAAGGATGAGGCTGAAAAGCTGAAGAGTGAACTTGAGGAAACCGGCGCTACCGTCGAGCTCAAGTAAGCCGGTCTTGTCCAGAAGACAGGACCAGCAACATGGAACGGCTGGCGGCTGCGTGCCGCCGGCCTTTTCCCGTTCCCGGTCGGCGACCGCCCGGGCGGACTGACCGGACCTGGCAAGACTGCCGGGCTGGCACAGGTTGACGAAACCAAGCCGAGGAAGATCGATGGCCTACTCATTCACCGAAAAGAAGCGTATCCGCAAGAATTTCGGCAAGCGGTTGAGCGTGCTCGAAACGCCACCACTGCTGGATATCCAGCTGGGGTCCTATCGCAAGTTCCTGCAGGCAGACACTCCGATTGATGAGCGCTTGGACCAAGGGTTGAGTGCGGCATTCAAGTCGGTATTCCCGATCGTCAGCTACTCGGGCAACGCCAGTCTGGAATATGTCAACTACCGTCTTGGCAAGCCGATCTTCGATGTCAAGGAGTGTGGTCTGCGTGGCATGACTTACGCGGCACCGTTACGGGTCAAGGTACATCTGATCATCTTCGACAAGGACGCACCCGGTACACCGAAACCGGTCAAGGATATCCGTGAGCAGGATGTCTACATGGGCGAGTTGCCGCTGATGACCGAGAACGGGACATTCATCATCAATGGTACCGAGCGGGTCATCGTTTCGCAGCTGCACCGTTCGCCGGGCGTCATTTTCGAGCACGACAAGGGCAAGACCCACTCCTCGGGCAAGCTGCTGTTCTCCGCCCGGGTGATCCCTTACCGGGGTTCCTGGCTCGATTTCGAATTTGATCACAAGGATGCGCTGTTCACCCGCATCGACCGTCGTCGCAAGCTGCCGGCCACGGTCCTGTTGCGTGCGCTCGGTTTCGACACCGAGCAGTTGCTGGAGTTGTTCTTCGACTTCGACCACTTCACCATCAAGAGTGACACCATCAAGCTGGCGCTGGTACCGGAGCGCCTGCGCGGTCAGAACCTGACTTTCGACATCAAGGGCGCGCGCAGCAAGGTGCTGCTCAAGGCCGGATCACGAATTACTGCGCGCCATGTGCGTGAGCTGACCGAGTCCAGGGTCAAGAAAATCGAGGTGCCCGGTGAGTTCATGTTCGGCAAGGTGCTGGCCAAAAACGTTGTTGATACCGAGACCGGGGAGCTGATCGCCGCCGCCAATGACGAAATCACCGAAGAGTTGCTCGCCACCCTGCTGGAGTCTGGTGTCAGCGAGTTGCACACCCTGGTCATCAACGACCTCGATCGCGGAGCGTACATTTCCGATACGCTGAAACTCGACCCGTCGACCTCGCAGCTCGAGGCGCTGGTCGAGATCTACCGCATGATGCGTCCCGGTGAACCGCCGACCAAGGATGCGGCCGAGACGTTGTTCAAGAATCTGTTCTTTGAGACGGATCGCTACGATCTGTCGGCGGTTGGTCGCATGAAGTTCAACCGCCGCGTCGGCCGCAAGGCAATCGAGGGTCCCGGCATTCTCGACAGTGACGACATTATCGCGGTGATCCGTACCTTGATTGCCATCCGCAACGGCAACGGCACGGTCGACGATATCGACCACCTTGGCAATCGCCGCGTGCGTTGTGTCGGCGAGATGGCAGAGAACTCATTCCGCGTTGGCCTGGTGCGGGTCGAGCGTGCGGTCAAGGAGCGACTCAACCTGGCTGAGTCCGAGGGGTTGATGCCGCAGGAACTGATCAACGCCAAACCGGTGTCCGCAGCGGTCAAGGAGTTTTTCGGCTCCAACCAGTTGTCGCAGTTCATGGATCAGAATAACCCGCTCTCCGAGGTGACCCACAAGCGGCGCATCTCGGCCTTGGGCCAGGGTGGCCTGACGCGCGAACGCGCCGGTTTCGAGGTGCGCGACGTGCACCCGACCCACTATGGCCGGGTCTGCCCGATCGAGACCCCGGAAGGTCCGAATATCGGCCTGATCAACTCGCTCGCAGTCTATGCGCGGACCAACAAGTACGGTTTCCTCGAGACCCCGTACATGAAGATCGTGGACAGCAAGATCATTCGCGACAAGAAGGGGCAGGTCTCCATCGATTACCTGTCGGCGATCGACGAGGCCGAGTTCGTCATCGCCCAGGCGAATGCGACCCTTGGCAGCGACGGTACGCTGGTCGATGAGCTGGTGACCTGCCGTCACAAGAACGAATTCACCATGTCCTCGCCCGACCGGGTCCAGTACATGGACGTGTCACCGAAGCAGATCGTCTCGGTGGCCGCGGCACTGGTGCCGTTCCTTGAGCACGATGATGCCAACCGCGCGTTGATGGGTTCCAATATGCAGCGCCAGGCGGTGCCGACGTTGCGTGCCCAGACGCCGTTGGTCGGAACCGGCATGGAACGCGTGGTCGCGACAGACTCCGGTGTGACGGTGGTCGCCGACCGCGGTGGCCTGGTCGACCTGGTCGATGCTGGACGCATCGTGGTCCGGGTCAACGACGATGAGACGGTGCCGGGGGTACCTGGCGTCGACATCTACAATCTGACCAAGTACACGCGCTCGAATCAGAATACCTGCATTAACCAGCGGCCACTGGTCAGGATTGGTGACCAGATTGCGCGCGACGACGTGTTGGCTGACGGCCCGTCCACCGACATGGGCGAACTGGCCCTGGGCCAGAATATGCTGGTCGCATTCATGCCCTGGAATGGCTACAACTTCGAGGATTCGATCCTGATCTCGGAGCGGGTGGTCGAGGAAGATCGCTACACCACGATCCATATCGAGGAGCTGACCTGTGTCGCCCGTGACACCAAGCTCGGCGTCGAGGAGGTCACGGCCGATATTCCCAACGTCGGCGAGTCCGCCCTGGGCAAGCTCGACGAGGCCGGCATCGCCTACATCGGTGCCGAGATGAAACCCGGTGAAATACTCGTCGGCAAGGTCACGCCGAAAGGCGAGACTCCGTTGACCCCGGAAGAGAAACTGCTGCGGGCGATCTTCGGCGAGAAGGCCTCGGACGTGAAGGATACCTCGCTGCGCGTGCCCTCGGGCATGGACGGCACGGTGATCGACGTCCAGGTGCTGACCCGCGACGGTATCGACAAGGACCCGCGTGCACTGGCCATCGAGGGCACCGAGCTGGCCAGCGTAAAGAAGGATCTCAACGACCAGTTGCGGATCATGGAGGAGGACGCCTACCAGCGCATCGAGCGCCTGCTGACGGGCAAGACTGCCGCCGGCGGTCCGAACAAGCTTAAGGATGGCGACCGCATTACCAAGACCTACCTCGCCGAGCTGGAGCGCGAACGCTGGTTCGAGATTCGGCTGCGCAACGAAGAGGCCAACGACAAGCTCGAGGCGGCGCGTGACCAGTTGCGCGAGCAGCGCGAAGAGTTCGATCGTCGCTACGAAGAGAAAAAAGAGAAGATCACCAGCGGCGACGACCTGGCGCCTGGCGTGCTGAAGATGGTCAAGGTCTTCCTGGCGGTCAAGCGTCGCCTGCAGCCGGGCGACAAGATGGCCGGCCGTCACGGTAACAAGGGCGTGATCTCGACCATCGTACCGGTCGAGGACATGCCCAACATGGATGACGGGACCCCGGTCGATATCGTTCTCAATCCGCTCGGTGTGCCTTCGCGCATGAACGTCGGCCAGGTGCTGGAAACGCATCTTGGCTGGGCGGCCAAGGGCCTCGGTCACCGGATCGGCGCCATGCTCGACGCCCAGGCCAAGGTAGCCAAGCTGCGCAAGTTCCTCGACAGTCTCTACAACAAGAGTGGCGGGCGCTCAGTCGATATCGACAGCCTGACCGATGACGAGGTGCTGGAGCTTTGCCGTAACCTGCGCAACGGCGTGCCGATGG
>QNFN01000125.1 GCA_003645555.1 Gammaproteobacteria bacterium
CTCCTTGCCACTCGGCTTGACCACCGTCTCGCGGCGCGTCACCGAAATCGCCGGGCAGCCAACATCGAGGCAATTGCTGCAGCCGGTGCACAAGTCGGGTACGACCTTGAGGGCGACACGAGGATGGTAATTATCGGTCAGCACGCACGGCTGGTTGGTGATGATGACCGATGGACCGTCCTTGCGCGTCTCGTCCCGCAACAGCTTGAACAGCGTGGGCAACTCATAGGGATCGACGACGTGGACCCGATCGTCCGGTATGCCAAGCGCCGTAGCCAGCTTGGCGAAATCGACCCGTGGCGCCTCGTTGCCGTAAAGGTCACGGCCGCTGCCCGGGTTCTCCTGGCCACCGGTCATGCCGACAGTGCGGTTGTCGAGCAGCAGGATGGTGACATTGCCACGGTTGTAGGCGATGTCGAGCAGCCCCTGCATGCCCATGTGCATGAAGGTGGAGTCACCGATTACCGCGACCATGCGCTTGTCGGCATCGGCCTCGCCGCGTCCCTTGTCGGCACCCATCGCCATCGGCAGCGACGCCCCCATGCAGACTGTGCTGTCGAGAGCATTCCACGGATGGCCGGCACCGAGCGTGTAGCAGCCTATATCACCGGTAATCACCAGCTTCTTCAGTCGCGACAGCGAGAAGTAGACACCAAGGTGAGGACAGGCGACGCACAGCGTCGGTGGCCGCGGGAAAACCCCGGTGGTCAGCGGCCCACGTTCCGAAACGTCGGGGGTGACCTCGGCTCCGGTCAATGGCGCCAGCGCGCGTACCAGCACCTCGGGCGTCAATTCACCCTGGCGTGGCAGCAGGTCTTTACCCACCAACGGCACCCCGGCGGCGCGCAGTTCGAGTTCCATCAGCGGCTCGCTCTCTTCGACCACCACCAGGGTCTCGACCGACGCGGCATAGTCCTTGATCTTCTCTAGCGGCAATGGGCAACTGAAGCCGAGCTTGAGAATCGGGGCCTCCGGAAAGGCCTCGCGAACATGCAGGTAGGCCGGGCCCGAAGTGACGAAGCCGAGCGTGCGGTCAGCGCCATCGTCGACCAGATTGAGATCGCTCGCCACGGCGGCAGCGCGCAACTTCTCTTCGCGCTCGAACATCACCGGGATGCGCTGCCGGGCATGTACCGGGACCATGACCCAACGCTGCGGGTCCTTGGTGAAGCCGGCCGGCTCATGCGCTATGCGCTCACCCGTGGCCACCACGCCCTTGACGTGGCAGATGCGACTGGTCAGCCGCACCAGCACCGGCGTCTCGAACTCCTCGGAGATTTCGAATGCCAGCTTGGTCATGGCGTGCGCCTCCTGGGCATCCGCCGGCTCGAGGATCGGCACGTGGGCGAAACGGCCCCAGTGACGGGAATCCTGTTCGTTCTGTGACGATGACATGCCAACATCATCGGCAATGACGATCACCAGGCCGCCCACGGTACCCGTCAGAGTCAGGGTCATCAGTGCATCCGAGGCAACGTTGAGGCCGACGTGCTTCATGGCGCAGATCGCACGGCTGCCCATCATCGAGGCGCCGATGGTGATCTCCAGAGACACCTTCTCGTTGACCGACCACTCGGCATAGAGGTCGGGGTAGCCGGCCAGCGCCTCGAGAATCTCGGTCGAAGGGGTGCCCGGGTAGGCGGCCGCGACGCGTACGCCGGCTTCCCAGGCGGCACGGGCCACAGCCTCGTTGCCGGACATCAGCTGCCGGCTCGCGGCCGGTATCGGTTGGACTGCACTCAACGGGCTACTTCTCCTGATCGTACCCGGCAAATACAGACGATAGCCGGGAAAAGGTCACGCAGAATACCACAGCGCCGACATGGCCCAACGCCTCAGCCACCCACCTGGCCATCACCACTGTCGACTGCCGGACCGATGGCATCACGGCGTCGGAACACGGTGCCGGTGAACAGCCCGACCAGCGTCCCGTCGTCACGCCGCACCTCGACCCGATAGAGCCCGGTGCGTCCGCCCAACGACTCCTCGGTGGCGACGGCGGTGAGCGTATCGCCTGCATGCGAGGCCGCTGGATAACTCATCTGTGTGGATAGCGCGACCGCGGTGCGTCCATGGGAGTTGGCGGCAATGGCAAAGGCAAAATCGGCCAGGGTGAACGTGGCTCCGCCGTGGGTGGTGCCGACTCCGTTATGCATCGCTTCGGTGACCAGCATCGTCACCTCGCAGCATCCCGGTGCGACGGACACCAGGCGGATGCCGAGTCCCTGGGCAAAACGGTCGGCCTCGGCCATCCAGTGCCCGATAACCTCCGCCTGGCGCCGCGATTCGGTCTCAGTCGTCATATCATTCCCGTGTCAACCGGCACGGCGCAGGTCACCGTACCGTTTCAGGTGCACCAACAGCAGCGATACCGCGGCCGGCGTCACGCCGGGGATCCGCGCCGCCTGGCCGAGGGTCACTGGACGCTGTGCTACCAGTTTCTGGCGCACCTCGTTGGAGAGCCCGTTGATGGCATCGAAGTCGAAGCCCTCGGGCAACGGCAGGGTCTCGTTGCGGTGGTTGCGTTCCACCTCGATGCGCTGGCGCTCGAGGTAACCCGCATACGCGGCCTGGATCTCGACCTGCTCGGCGACACGCGGGTCATCGACGCCGGGGCCAAGCCCGGGCAGTGCCACCAGACCCGCGTAGTCCACCTCAGGTCGGCGCAGCAGGTCACTCGCCCGATGGTCCCGGCTCGGTTCACGGCCGAAACGTACGGCGAAGGCCTGGGCTGTCGCGCTGCCCGGCACCACCGGCAAGCCGCCCAGGCGCTGCTGTTCGGCGCTGATGGCGTCACGCTTGCGCTCGAAACGGCCCCAGCGAACATCGTCCACCAGGCCGAATTCACGGCCAATCGGCGTCAGGCGCAGGTCGGCGTTGTCCTCGCGCAGCAGCAGCCGATACTCGGCCCGGCTGGTAAACATCCGGTAGGGCTCGGTGGTGCCGTTATTTTCCTGATCGTCGCCCAGCCCACCGAGATACGCTTCGTCACGGCGCGGCCACCATCCCTCCTGCCCGGCCACTTGGCGCGCGGCGTTGAGACCGGCCAGCAAGCCCTGTGCGGCTGCCTCCTCGTAGCCGGTGGTGCCATTGATCTGACCGGCACAGAACAGGCCGCCAAGGCGGCGGGTCTCGAGCGTCGGGCGCAGATCGCGCGGATCAAAAAAGTCGTACTCGATAGCGTAACCAGGGCGCACGATACGCGCCTGTTCGAAGCCGGGAATCGAACGCACCAAGGCGTACTGGACATCGAATGGCAGGCTGGTCGAGATGCCGTTCGGGTAGACCTCGACGGTATCGAGCCCCTCCGGCTCGACGAAGATCTGATGCGATTCGCGCTCGGAAAAACGCACCACCTTGTCCTCGATCGACGGGCAGTAGCGCGGGCCAACCCCCTCGATGGCGCCGCTGAACAACGGTGAGCGGTCAAGCCCGGCGCGGATGATGTCGTGGGTCTCGGCGGTTGTCCTGGTGATGTGGCACACGACCTGGCGCGGATGGTCGGTCGCCGCGCCGAGGAACGAGAAGACCGGCACCGGGTCGTCACCCGGCTGCACCTCGAGCCGGGAGAAATCGATGGAGCGCCCATCGAGCCGCGGGGGTGTCCCGGTCTTGAGGCGCGCCGTCCGTGGCAGCAGCTCGCGCAGCCGTGAGGCCAGCGCCTGCGCTGGCGGGTCGCCGGCACCGCCAGCCGCGTAGTTGGCAGGACCAACGTGGACGCGTCCGGCGAGGAAGGTTCCAACCGTCAACACCACGCTGTGGGCCCGGAAAACCAGGCCCATTTGGGTCACCACTCCGACCACCCGCTCACCCTCGACAACCAGGTCATCAACCGCCTGCTGGAACAGCGTCAGGTTGGGCTGGTTTTCGAGCAGGGTGCGAATCGCCTGACGATAGAGGACGCGGTCGGCCTGGCCACGGGTCGCACGAACAGCCGGCCCCTTGCTGGCGTTCAAGACACGGAAATGGATGCCCGCACGATCGGCCGCTTGCGCCATCGCTCCGCCGAGTGCATCGATCTCACGCACCAGGTGGCCCTTGCCGATGCCGCCAATCGCCGGATTGCAGCTCATCTGGCCGAGCGCCTCGATGCTGTGGGTCAGCAACAGCGTGCGCGCACCTACCCTGGCCGCGGCCAGGGCGGCCTCGGTACCGGCGTGGCCGCCACCGACGACGATGACATCGAACGCTTCCGGATGGTGCATAGGTTTGCTGGAATTCCCACGATTCAGGCGCAATTGTACGCCCGCGCTGCCAGACAGACCATTGGCCATACCCGGAAACCGCTTGCGGATGAGAGGGATAGCGAACCCTACAAGCGGAATCGTCATTCATTGGCCTGCTCCGCTCTACGGCAGCGGCTGACTTCGCCTAAGATGACCGCCTGCGCCCCCGTTCATGAGAGGCGGTACACGTGGACACCGAACTGCACCAACTCGCCGGCTGTCTCGACCCCACCACCTGGAACCGGATCGGCGTCGGCCGTCTGCCCGGCCTGATCGACCTGGAAATTGTGGAAGTGGACTTCGACCGGCTCATGAGCCGACTGAAGGTCCGTTCCGCACTGTTGGCACCGAACGGTTTCCTGCATGCCGCCACGGTCGTGGCCCTGGCCGACACCACCTGCGGCTACGCCACCGTGGTCAACCTGCCGACCGGAGCACAAGGTTTCACCACCGTCGAACTCAAAAGCAACTTCTTCGGCACCGCTCGCGATGGCACTATCCTGTGCATCGCCACCCCCTTGCACCGGGGTCGCACGACCCAGGTCTGGGATGCCGCAGTAACCCGTGAGGCGGACGGTCGCCTCCTGGCCGCGTTCCGCTGCACACAGATGATCCTTTCTTCCACCTGAAACCCACCCACGATGCACAACGCTCCCTACTACACGGCCGCCGAACAGAACCGGGAGCCGATCCTGACGATGCTGCGCGAGGTGTTCGATCGCCCCGGGCTGGTGCTCGAGATCGGTAGTGGCAGCGGTCAGCATGCCGTCCACTTCGCCACCTTCCTCGGGCACATCGAGTGGCAGCCGACCGACCTTCCGGAACAGCTTCCTGGCATTGCGCAGTGGCGCACGCTGAGTGGGCTCGACAACATCCGTGCACCGCTGGCGCTCGATCTCGACGACGATACCTGGCCGGTCTCGGCCTGCGACGAGGCTTACTCGGCCAACACCGCTCACGTCGTCCCCTGGGCATTGGTTGAACACATGCTGGCCGGTATCGCCGCCCGGCTGCGGCCGGAAGGTCGTTTCTGCCTCTACGGCCCGTTCCGCTACGGCGACCGCCACACCAGCGAGAGCAATGCCTCGTTCGATGCCACCCTGCGCCAGCGCGATCCTCGTCAAGGTGTACGTGACGCCTTCCGCCTCGAAGAATATGGCCAGCAGGTCGGACTATCACTTGTTGCCGACCACGAAATGCCGGTCAACAACCGCCTCCTCGTATTCCAGCGCGACACCACCTGAAAACACCGCTGCGTTGCGGCACTGGAAGCGGCGGTGGTAAGTTGGCGCCGCCGCTGGCCAGTGCCAGCTCCGAGACGCGGAAATTCACGTGGAAATCGCCTGCCTCGACCTCGAAGGCGTCCTGGTCCCCGAAATCTGGATCAATGTTGCCGAGCGCACCGGTATCGACGCCTTGCGCGCCACCACCCGCGACATCCCCGACTACGACGAGTTGATGCGTCAACGCCTCGGTCTGCTCGACGAGCACGGACTGACGTTGAGCTGCATACAGGAAGTGATCGCCGGGCTCGGTCCGTTCGATGGGGCCATCGAATTCACCAACTGGCTGCGCGAGCGCTTCCAACTGGTAATCCTCTCCGACACCTTCTACGAGTTCGCCGCACCACTGATGCGTCAGCTCGGCTGGCCGACACTGCTGTGCCACCGTCTCGACAGTGATGCCAGCGGTCGCATCACCGGCTACCGGCTGCGCCAGGTCGACCCCAAGCGCCAGGCCGTACAAGCGCTGCAGGCGCTCAACTACCGCGTCATCGCCGCTGGCGACTCCTACAACGACACCACCATGCTCAGCCAGGCCGATGCCGGCATCTTCTTCTCGCCACCGGACAATGTCGTCGCCGAGTTCCCTCAGTTTCCGGTCACCCGCGACTACGATCAACTGC